>NZ_CAWPAV010000012.1:0-13177 GCF_963885725.1 Proteus sp. G4380 | reverse complement strand
TTTTATATTTACTTGTTATTTAAATAAGCTTAAAAATAAATTTAACTACAATTTAACTCGCAGTAATGAATGACCTACACACTTTATAAGGATAATTAACTAAAAATATCAACCAAGATAGGACAAGAGTAAGGTTTAATTACAATCTCTAATCAATGTTTGTTTATGAACTACGGATTCTATTAATCATAACTAAAGCTAAACTATAACCATAGTTAACATAAAAAGGCTATTTATGCGTTTTTGTCAATTTTCCGCAAAAAAATATTTATATTTGTGATTTAGATCACCATCGTTACCATGAAAAACAACCTGTTACTTTTTCTTAAAACTGTGATAAAAATCACATCCAATCGTCAAGATAAATTTTCTTTTGTAAATTAATGCAGAGATAAATCTGAAAGTGTTGCAAAGAAAGCGTTCAAAAATAGGATAAAAACTCAACTACGTGATAATTATCACATTACGACAATTCTTGAGATTTAGATTATCTCCCCCGTAAAACGATAAGTTAATTAGCAGCAAATAAGAATAAAACTCATTTTCATAAAGTAATTTTACTAATTATTCGATTCAGCTTGAGCACTGTTTTTATACTGTGAGCCGATAATAAATTTCTTTTAAAGGATATTACCTTTTAGATACTGCTAACATTCAGTATCATATTGCTGTTAATCATGATTAAGGGGAATGTCAGATGCTGTGGTTTAAAAATATTTTGGTCTATCGCTTAAATAAAGAGATAGCGCTGTCAATGGATGAGTTAGAACAACAGCTGGCTTCATTAGCATTCACCCCTTGTAGTAGCCAAGATATGACCAAAACGGGTTGGGTTTCACCTATGGGTGATCGTGGCGAAGCACTTATCCATGTTGCAGGTAAACAAGTCATGATGTGCGCACGGAAAGAAGATAAGATCCTCCCCGCCACCGTCATTAAGCAAGCGCTACAAGATAAAGTTGAAAAGTTAGAGGGTGAACAAGGTCGTAAATTAAAGAAAACCGAAAAAGCGACATTAAAAGATGAAGTTGTCCACACGTTACTTCCTCGCGCATTTAGCAAATTCTCACAAACCTTTATTTGGTTAGATTTAGATAAACAATTAGTGATTGTTGATTCAGGTAGTGCAAAACGTGCCGAAGATAATTTAGCCTTATTGCGTAAAACATTAGGTTCGCTACCCGTGGTTCCACTCAATTTTAATGAGTCTGTCGAATCAAAAATGACACAATGGGTTCGTTCCGGTGAACTCCCTGCTGGTTTTACATTAATGGATGAAGCCGAGCTTAAAGCGGTATTAGAAGAAGGTGGCGTGATACGTTGTAAGAAACAAGAGCTTGTCTCTGATGAAATTGCCACTCATATTGAAGCCGGTAAGTTTGTCACCAAGCTTTCTCTTGATTGGGAAGATCGCCTGCAATTCATGCTTTGTGATGATGGCTCTATCAAGCGCATTAAATTTAGTGATACCTTGCGTGAGCAAAACGATGATATTGATAAAGCCGATTTTGCCCAGCGTTTTGATGCCGATTTTGTCTTAATGACAGGTGAACTAAGCGCGCTAATTGAAAGGGTTATCGAAGTACTTGGTGGTGAAGCCGAGTAATTTTATCACCCGATATCATAGTACAAAAAAACAGCCTATCTCACGCTATGATCAGGCTGTTTTTTTATCAATTATTCCGCCGCTATTTTTGAATTAAATAGCGTATTGTCGGCCCATCTTGCTGAATATCTAATACGGTATAACCGTAGTTTTTCGCATCTAAGGGAATATTATTAATAGACTGAGGACAATCGCTTACCACTTCAAGGATCTCACCTTTTTTCAGTGACGGCATCGCTTCTAATGTTGCCACCGCAGGATAAGGACAAGGCTCACCGACCATATCAAGACGATAATCTGGCACTATGGTTTTTTTCTCGTTCATGCGATTTCCTTATTAATTTGTGTTGAAAGCGCTTGCGCTTGTTGCGCTCTTTTGCGGAAGAAATGTTTTTCCCACCAAAGTAGTAATATAAAAGAGAGACCAAGTAGCAGGTAGGTGATGGCTAATCCACCAACTGGGCCAAAGGTATCTAATAGGTTGATTTTATCGTAGTCGGTAGCCAGTACCGCAGAAAAATCATCCCAATAGTACGCCAGTATTGTTGAACCAATCACGTTACCTAAACCTACCCACCAGAAGTGGATCTGCCCTTCAACTGCACGATACATCCAGCCTGTTTCACAACCACCAGCAAGCACGATACCAAAACCAAACAACAAACCACCAATAACTGCATTAGGACCGGCCCACATAATTTTCGGTGCAGCACCTAATTGTACATAGCTAAAAATACCCACCGCACTTACTGCCATACCGATAATAATCGCTTTCGCCATATGCGTTCTACCGGTTATCCATAAGTCACGAAATGCGGAAGTAAAACAGATTTGCGCACGTTCAATTAAGATCCCAAAGCCAATTCCCCCCAGCATAGCAAAGCCGAGTTTGGGTGAATCAAATAGAATGATTAATGACCATGCGATCATGGCAAAAAAGATAACCATCCCCAATCGAAAGCGACGTTTTGCACGTTGTTTATCTTGCGTAATAGGTGATGCTTTACTGACTTTTTGCAGTTTTACCGGTATACGAAATAGTGGCATTAATGAAAGTTTGGCACCAAAATAAGAGCCAATAGCAGTAGCAACAGCAAAGAACCAAGCATGCAATGAAAATTGA
This sequence comes from Proteus sp. G4380, assembly GCF_963885725.1. NCBI lineage: Bacteria > Pseudomonadati > Pseudomonadota > Gammaproteobacteria > Enterobacterales > Morganellaceae > Proteus > Proteus sp. G4380. The sequence goes on along the minus strand of NZ_CAWPAV010000012.1, from coordinate 10,448 downwards.
GGAATACCGGTAAAGAATGCCGCGAGGTTACACCCCATGGCTAAACGTGCACCAAATCCGGCAATAATACCGCCCAAAACGGCCTGAAGAATACGCACTTTATGCTGAGGATGACGAAGTTTGACATTATTGGCCCAAAGTGCTGCCATAATACAACCACCAAACATCCCAATAATCATTACCCCATCAATACGAGTGAGTGGTGTCCCTTCAAGACCAATGATTTTAAAGTAACCCCATTCTTCTGGATGCGCACCAAACCATTGCATCACATGACCGCCCCAGCGAGTAAACTCACCAGTAACTGCCCAGAAAGTGCCGGTTAAACCAAAGTAGTAAGTAGATAAGATACCTGCTGCAATAACCGCCGGAAGAGGCTTCCAGAAACGGATCAGGTATTGAGATTTAAATTCTGACCAAGACATGTTTTTCCCTAGAACTTACCCCCACGAGAGACCCTCTCCACGCAGTAGGATTGGTCGAACATGTTACTCCAAAAATATTTTTATCAAAGGATCAGAATTAAGATAAATGACAGAAGTTTGCGTTATAACAAACTTCTGTAACAGAGAAATAACTTATGAGTATTTAAAAGATCAGTTGAGTGATTTGATTTAATTAACAAATACGGGGTAATGGCTCGTTATAAGGGAGATCTAAAATACGACTTGTGCCAAAAATTCCCGTTAAACGAATATAACGCTCTTCAGTTACTTCACCAATGGTACAAGCATCTTGACCTAAAGTATGTTGATGCAAAGCCTCAAGAACTTGTTTTTCTGCTTGCGGTGACACGACTAATACAATTTTACCTTCGTTAGCAAAATTGAGTGCTTCCAGCCCTAATAATTCACACACACCACGTACAGACTGTTTCATTGGCAGTTTGTTTTCATATACATTCATGCCACAGCCACAGGCTTGAGAAAACTCATGTAAAATAGCGGTCACGCCACCACGAGTTGCATCACGTAATGCACGAATACCATCAATTTGACGTAAAGGCGCGATCATTGGTTCAAGCACGGCACAGTCACTTTGCAGATCAGCTTCCAATCCTAAATTTTCACGTAAATTTAAGATAGTGGCACCATGATCGCCTATTGTACCGCTGACGATGATCTTATCGCCGGCTTTAATGTGACTTGCTGCCCAATCAATTTTACTTGGGATCACCCCAATACCCGCAGTATTAATGAAGATCTTATCCGCAGCACCACGAGGAACCACTTTGGTATCCCCCGTTACAATCTGAATACCTGCTTGTTGTGCGGCTTTTGCCATCGCCATCACCAATGTTTCTAGCGTTTCAAAAGCAAGTCCCTCTTCTAAAATAAAACCACAAGAGAGATAGCGAGGTACAGCCCCACCTACAGAAAGATCGTTCGCGGTTCCGCAAACAGATAATTTACCAATATTTCCACCTGGGAAAATGATCGGATCAATCACATAACTGTCGGTACTAAATGCCAGACGATCGCCCTGTGCTGTGAGATCGGCTAATGCAATACGAGCCTGATCTTCTTTTTCATTCAATAATGGATTATCGAATGCTTTCAAAAATAGCCCTTCGATAAGTTGTTGCATACCTTGCCCACCATTTCCTTGAGCTAAGGTGATTTCATCAGGTTGTTTCATATATTACCTTCACGGCGATACTGATAATAAGCCGCACATGCACCTTCTGATGACACCATTAAGGCACCTAATGCCGTTTCTGGTGTACAACTTTTACCAAATAATGGGCAATCAGAAGGTTTGCATCGTCCGGTTAATACATCGCCACAGCGTGATTGTGGATTATCAGCCACTTGTTGTGGTGCTGGTGTAAAACGTCGTTCAGCGTCAAACTCAGCGTAAGCGGGTGTTAGTTGAATACCAGACATAGGGATCTCCCCAAGTCCACGCCATTCACTGCTCTCTTTTAGCATAAAAACATCTTTCAATGCTTTTTGCGCAAGTTTATTGCCTTCATTAGGGACAATACGACTATATTGATTTTCAATACTTAAAACATAATCTGCATTCTCAGCTTTTGCTTTAAGCTGTTTTACTACCATCAGTATAGCTTGTAATAAATCCAACGGTTCAAAACCTGTCACCACAAAGGGTTTTTCAAATTCATCACATAAAGGTTGATAAGGCGTGCAGCCAATCACCATACTGACATGACCGGGGGCAATAAAACCATCAATACGTACATCTTCTTGCTCTAATAAGCAACGTAAAGTCGGTACGATAGTAATGTGCTGACAAAATAGCGAAAAATTTTTCAGTCCACGTAATTTCGCTTGTTGCAGCGTCATCGCCGTACTTGGCATGGTAGTTTCAAAACCTAAGCCAAAAAATACCACTTGTTTATCAGGATTATCTTGCGCAATTTTTAATGAATCAAGCGGTGAGTAAACAATACGGATATCACTACCGCGACGACGAGCATCAAGCATTGAACCATGACGACCGGGCACCCGCATCGCATCACCGAAAGTACAGAAAATGACCTCTGGACGGGCTGCAATTTCTAAGCAAGCATCAATGCGCCCCATAGGTAACACACATACCGGGCAACCGGGACCATGAACAAACTCAATCTCTTGTGGTAATAAGCGGTCGAGACCAAATTTAAAAATGGCATGCGTATGTCCGCCACACACTTCCATAATCTGTAATGGGCGAGTGATGGGATGAGGCCATTGTGAAATAGTTTCACGTATTTGAGCTAATAATGCTTTGGCCAATTCGGGATCACGAAATTCATCAACGTATTGCATCATCAGCCTCTTCAAGGGTAACACCATATACATGTTGTAATGCATCCAGAGTATCTTGAGCTTCTTGTTCATCAAGAATACTCATGGCAAATCCAACATGAATAAGCACCCACTTATCTAATAACTCTGACGGGTCACCCTCACAAACCATAGAGATATTGACGGCACGTTTTACGCCACTGACTTCAGCATAAGCGAGTTGGTGGACGTCATCGCCCACCTCAACTATCTTGGCAGGAACACCTAAGCACATAAACGGCTCTCCAACCAAGCTAACCACTCTTCCATACCTTCGCCAGTTGTCGCAGATAATGCAATGATCTCAATATTAGGATTGACGCGACGCGCTGATTCAATGCACGCTTGCACATCAATATTAAGATGTGGCACTAAATCAATTTTATTGATAATCATCAGATCTGCAGCGGCAAACATATGCGGATATTTTAATGGTTTATCTTCCCCTTCCGTTACCGAAAGGATAGCCACTTTATGTTTTTCACCCAGATCAAAACTGGCAGGGCAAACCAGATTGCCAACATTTTCAATAAAGAGAATACTGTTGTCTTTTAAACCTAATTGATGGGTAGCATCATGCACCATTTGTGCATCAAGGTGACAACCTTTACCCGTATTGACTTGAATAGCAGCAACCCCGGTTTCACGAATACGATCAGCATCATTCGTCGTTTGCTGATCACCTTCAATCACCGCACAAGGTACACGTTGCGTTAGCTGTTTTAACGTTTGAGTTAGCAACGTTGTTTTACCGGAGCCGGGACTTGAAACTAAATTCAGCGCCAATACATTTTGCTGGGCAAAATGTTCACGATTATGAACGGCAATTCGATTATTTTTATCCAGTACATCCATCTCAATTTTTAACATTCGTTTTTGGCTAATTCCGGGAGCATGAGTACCAGCTTCCCCTTGCCCATAATGCATGTTGTCATTATCAATAACTGGACTAAATTGTTCTTCGTGTTCATGGCTATGTTCGTGATCATGGCTATGTTCATGTTCATGGCTATGAGTATGTTCATGAGAATGTGCATGATGATCGTCATGCCCATGATGATGCTCATGGAACACTTGGGCTTCATTTTGCTGTGCATCATGATAAAAATGGAGATGAACATCGCCACTATTATGGTAATGGTGATGATGAATAATGATAGGCTGACCATGAGTTTCGTAATTGTGCTTATGCTTTTGCTCAGACTTATCAATATATTTATGAACAGTATTCGCTGGAGTAGCATTGTGTTCATGATGATGATCATGCCCATGATGATGGTGATGACCGTGATGGTGATGGCCATGGTCGTGATGATCATGGTCGTGAGAGTGATGGTGGTGATCGTGTGAATGAGGCGCTACACCTTCAATGCTGACATTACCTTCACCACAACCGCAAGTGCTACACATATTCTGACTCCTGACTATTCAATAAGAAGAATTTGACTCGGTGTCGCGTAAACGTTCTACATTATGATCTTAACTGACCACGAAACAGGGAACGCCGACTTAAATCAACTTCTGTGACGGATTGTGTCTGAACAGGAAGAGAAAGAGCCATTTTTGCACTGTTTTCTGCTAACTCAACCGCCTGCTCACCTTGTAAATGGCGATCAAGTGGCGACATTAATGAACAAGCCAGATATTGAGCACCATTAGCAAGTTCACCAACGACAAATTTAACCTGACCACAAGGAAGCGCTAAGGCGATACGCTCACCAATTTTACGTCTTGGCCACTCTTGTGATGGCCCGGGCAACACAATAAGCTCTAGCATCCAAGGCGTTAAAATTGTTCCAATCCATTGCTTTTCAAATAAAGTAAATCCCCCTGCTTTTACGGGAATATTTTCTCTATAAAAAGGCAATGCTTGCATCTCTTTTTTGGCAATCTCTCGAAAACTGCTTTCAAGTAATTCAATAGGTGGTTCATCGTATCCCGTGATATCCCAATTTAATTCACTCATGCTGTTACCTCTTTAGGGGTTACGGTGATCCCATGTTCACGCAAAATATTAACCACTTGTTCAAGTGCTATTTCCATCGATTGCTGACCAATATCTGACAATGACATACTTGGCGCTAATGAAGCAGGTTCAATACCCACTAAAATCAGTTTGCGAGGAAATTCATCAGTCATACGTAAAGCCATTAATACATCCGATAGCCCGAGTTGATGCGGTGAAATTTTCTGGGTAAATAATGCAGGTACATCATCATCATGTAATACAAAGATACTGCCCGGCTCGTGCTGGCTTCTTACTGCATCAGCAACAATCAATAAATCTCTTGCAGCAATATCTTGCAAAATTTCCATGCCTGATGTGCCACCATCAATAACATCGACGTTCTCCGGTAAAGAGAAGCGCTCTTCGAGCGCTTCTACGATACGAACACCAATGCCTTCATCGCTTAGTAATAAATTACCAATACCTAAGACAAGTGTACGCATTACAATACCTTCACCTTACTTAATTCTTTACCTGTTAAATCAACCATATGCACAGCACAAGCCATACATGGGTCGAAAGAGTGAATGGTTCTTACCACTTCCAGAGGTTTGTTAGGATCAGCCACCGGCGTTCCCACTAGTGATAACTCATAAGGACCCGGTTCATCATTAAAGTTACGAGGACCCGCATTCCATGTTGAAGGAACAACAGCCTGATAGTTTGTGATTTTGCCATCTTTAAAGACTATCCAGTGAGATAGCATACCGCGCGAAGCCTCTTCAAAACCGACGCCACGATACTCTTTACCCGGCTCAAACTCAGGTTTAATAAAGGAAGCAGTATCTCCACGGCCAATATTATCAACCAGTGATTGCCATAAGAAGTTAAGCGAATCTTGTAATACACAAGCATGAACGGTACGACCAATAATGCGTCCCCAAGTTGACTCTAACTGCTCTGTCACCAAGGTTTGACCGGTTAATTTGGTGTAGATCTGATTAACTTCGTTATAGTGTTTTACTGTGCCTTCATGTTTACCCGCTAAACCACACACTAACCATGCTAAAGTACCTACTTCTACAGGTTTACCGTAAAATGTGGGTGACTTAACCCATGAGTATTTATTATTTTCATCCCAACCGGTGTATTTAGGACGAGTTAAACCTTCCCATGGTTTTAATGGTTCATCATCTTCATACCATGCGTGTTTACCACTCTCTTCGATGCCGTCTTTCAGGTTTTGATCTTTCCAATCTTTAATTGGACGATAAGTAGAAAAATCAACGCCTTTCATATAGCCACCTGAGAGTAAAAACTCAGTATTATTGCCATTAATAGGCAATTCAGGCACAGATAAGTAGTAATTAGCCCCTTTACCGATTTTTAACCACTCTGGATAATAAGCAGCAAAAATAGCAGTATCCACTTTATAAACTTGTTCAATAAAATCACCCAAGTTATCAATAAAGTGTTTTACATACATTAAACGTTCTAAATTGAGAACATTCGGTGCATCAAGGTTAATTGGGTTAGCAACACCGCCCACCGCTAAGTTTTGAATATGCGGTGTTTTACCCCCTAACACGGCAACAATGCGGTTTGCATCGCGCTGGCATTCCAATGCTTGTAGATAGTGGGCTACCGCAATCAAGTTAACTTCAGGAGGTAATTTCATGGCTGAGTGACCCCAGTAACCATTAGCGAAAATACCTAACTGACCGCTATCAACCAAATCTTGAATTTTCTTCTGCACTTTTCTGAACTCTTCAGCAGAGTTCAATTGCCATTGAGAAACCCCTTTAAGCATCGCTGAGGCTTTTTCAGGATCTGCCTGTAATGCTGCCGTAATATCAACCCAATCCATCGCAGACAACTGATAGAAATGGACGATATGGTCATGAATAATGTGAGAAGCCAGAATTAAGTTACGGATATACTGAGCATTAACCGGAATATCCATCCCTAAGGCATCTTCTACAGCACGTACTGAGGCTATTGCGTGAACCGTTGTACAAACACCACAAATGCGTTGCACAATAATCCATGCATCACGAGGATCGCTTCCTTTTAGGATCTCCTCCATTCCACGCCACATAGTACCGGAAGACCAAGCTTTAACGACTTTTCCGTTATCGATTTCACAGTCGACGCGTAAATGCCCTTCAATACGGGTAATAGGATCAATAGTAATGCGTTGGCTCATGATTTAACCTCAGCCTTTTTTAATTGTATATTTGACTCTGTTTGTGCTGGTAGTACCGGCAGTAAACGGATAATAAGAATGTAAGCAGTAACTTCGAATGCAACGAAGCCAATAGAAATCAACAACTCACTTGCAGTTGGGAAATAGTGATAGCCGTTGCCTGGGTTATAAGCGACTAATGAATAGTTCATACGCCACATTGCCGCACCCACTAACATAAATAATGCGCAGACAAATAACATTCTTGGGCTACGACGATTATTTTTCAGGTGCATCAATACCAGAGGAATAAACAACAAGGCACTTTCTGCAAGGAATAACCAAGAGAACATATCCCCTTTAGCGATATAACTCAGCTTACCGTTCCAGATCACTTCACCCCAACGTAATACCAAGAAGGTGATCAGAAGTACTTCTATGATTTTAGTTAACTTGGTAAATAGCGGTGTTTCATCGTCATTAATAGTACGGCTCGCTTTTAATAAAGAACCTTCAAAAATAACAATAGTGAAACCGAGGATAAAGGCGGTTAATAAAGAGAACAGCGGTAGCATTTCATAAGATTGCCACAGAGGATGCACCTTCCAACCTGCCGAAATCATTAATGATCCCATGGAGGATTGGTGCATGGTTGGCAATAAGGCGCCTAGACCAATAATAAAGAACATCGCTTTATTAAGGCGTCTTAACGAAACTTTCCAACCTAAACGTTCCAGTAGTGCAGGTAAAAACTCTAATGCCATCACCATAATGTAGATGGTCATACAAGTTGCTGTTTCAAACAATACGGAGTTAACGTTAAAGTATTGAGGCATAAAGAAGTGAGGCATGTTCCAGTAACGACCAATATCGATTGCTATGGATAATCCACCTAACGAATAGCCGAACAAGCTCGCTAATAATGCAGGACGTACTAAGGGATGAAATTCACCTTTATTACAAACATAAACAGCCCATGCCAGTGCCCAACCACCACACGCAAAGCCTGTTCCGATAAGTAAGTCAAAGGCTATCCAAATACCCCAAGGATAACCGCCATTTAGATCGGAAACATCCCCAAGACCCAATACCAAACGCTTACCAATAAGAATAAAACCAAGCACAGCAAGCGGTAAAAACACTCTAACAGCTAAAGTAAATAACTTACCGCCAAGTGGACGAGGATCATGACTCGACATCGTTATCCTCCTTATGGTGTTCCTGCTCTTGTTTTTTACTATTACGGTTAACCAAATAAGTAATGCCCGCAAGCGCTGCTATTGGTAAAACCATACCTTTATACAGCGTATGTTGAATATGTTCAGAACGCGCACCCGTTGATAATGGAGCCACTTCTGGCATACCTAGGTTTTCAAAAGGCACCGCGGAAAGTACCATCACCTGCGTACCACCACCTTCAAACTCACCATAGATATGATCTTGATATTCTGGGATCTTATGTAGATAAGTATCGCCACCATTAATGGTTTGGCGTGGATAGTGATATTCTTCACCCGCTTTTTTCGCTAACCGGCGTTTTGCTTCTTCAAGCAACTCTTCACGAGTACCAAAAATCACAGCACCTGTTGGACAAACCTCAACACAGCCGGGTAATAAGCCTTTATCTAAGCGCTCTACCCCTTTTTGGTTACATAGTTCACATTTATAAAGCTTACCGAAGGGATCATCATAATCGTATTTAGGAATGTTATAAGGACAACCCACCATACAGTAACGACAACCTGTACAGATATCTGCATGATAATGCACAATACCGGTTTTCGGATCTTTGGTTAACGCTGAAACAGGACACACAGAAACACAGTTAGCATCAACGCAATGCATACATTGTTTCTTAATAAAGGCATAACCGTTTTCCAGTTGATCTTTATTTTCACCTGTTCCATCACGCCAAATTTGAATAATGTTATTTGTGTAAGGACTTAGTTTGTCATTGTTTGACCAGATCGGATCACCATTAGCATAAGTATCACCACGCTCCATGGGTTCCGGATGATTAATTTCCTGACATTTTGTCACACATGCTTGACAGCCTACACAGAGTGTAGAGTCATAGAGCATACCGAGAGCCCCAGGAATTGGAGGACGGTTCTGCGCCGCAGCATGACTCGCAGTGGGTGCCATTCCCGCAAGGAGAACCCCACCTGATGCCAGCTTAAAGAAATGACGCCTATTCACCGTTTATCCTCCTGTGAGGCTCCTGTGGTATTTTTGTCACGGCCTAATTGACGCACAGCCATCACACTTACCCCAGCAACAGCACCAACAACTGCACCTAATAAGCCTGCTGCACCATAAGAAACACCACCACCTTCTTTGGCGTTAACATCGGGTACTTGTGCTTTTGGTGTTGGCTGATAAACATTCGCAAGTTGGAAAATACCTTTCGTAAACCCGACACCCTCTTCATTACAGCCATAGCAAGGGTGACCAATACCAACAGGCCAAATTCCTCCACCAATATCGCAAAATTCTAATGTTGGGCAGTTACCGTAAGTTTCAGGTCCTTTACAACCTAAATGGTATAAACACCAGCCTTGGCGGTGTCCTTCATCACCAAATTCTTTAGCAAAACGACCCGCATCAAAATGAGGACGGCGTTCACAGTTTTCATGTATTAGACGCTCATATGCAAATAGCGGTCTGTTTTTGCTATCTAACTTAGGTAATGAATTAAAGGTAATAATATGTGCAACTGTAGCTAAGAAGTTATGTGGGTTTGGTGGACACCCTGGAATATTGATAACTGTTTTACCCGGTAAAATAGCTTCCAGTGATTTAGCGCCAGTAGGGTTACCTCCAGAAGCTGGTACACCACCCCATGCAGAACAAGAACCGATAGCAATAATTGCCGCCGCACCTTCAGCGGCTTCTTTGATATGCTCAAGAATAGGTTTGCCTGCCACCATACAGTAAATACCGCCATCTTTGTCAGGGATAGAACCGTCGACAACAAGGACGTATTTACCTTTGTATTTCTCCATCGCATTATGTTTGTTTTCTTCTGCTTGATAACCAAAAGCGGAAGAGAGCACTTCGTGATATTCAAGTGCGATAACATCCAGAACAAGGTTTTCAAGTGTTGGGTGAGTCGCACGTAATAAAGATTCCGTACAACCTGTACACTCTTGAGCACCAATCCAAATAACAGGTGGACGTTCAGGTGATGTCATTGCTTGTGACATTTGCGCGGCTGCTTTGCCGCTTAATCCCATGGTAGCTGATAACGCTGCGCACAATTTCATAAAATCGCGTCGGTTAATACCATGTTGGGAAAAAACATTATTCCCCAAGGCCATATATCTCTCCTGATATGATGATTTTTAATTGGAATAATTTTAAAACACCGCCTTTTTAACACTCCGACACAATAATGACTTGATCATTATCAAGCGATAATTCATTAAAAAATAAATTATTCTTTTATGCGAGAAAAAACGTTTCAGCTATTTAATGTTTAAGATGGATTTTTAATATATATGGTCAATTTAAAATTAATTATTCT
>NZ_CAWPAV010000011.1:0-3398 GCF_963885725.1 Proteus sp. G4380 | reverse complement strand
TACTCCTGACCACACTAAGGCTGAAACAGTACTTGTTAGATAAATACCATAAATGGGGAGTTTTAATAAACCTGCGCTAAAAGGCGTAAGGTAGCGAAACACAGCTAAAAAGCGTGAAATAAAAAGAATAAAGAATGCTTTATTTTTTAACAGTTGTTGTATACGTAAGATCTTTGTTTGATAGCGGGTAACCCATTTATTTAAGCGAGGGAAATAATAAATGGAACGCCCTAACTGATAACTCACTATAGATCCTAATAAGGCACCTAAACTAGTTGCTAACCAAAGTAAAATAGGCGAATGGAAGGGCAAGCAAACCCCAAATATTAAGATCAGCATTAACGATGCGGGAGGTAAAAAGGATGAAATACCAATAGTAGATTTTCCCGCAGTGAGCAGGGTAATAGTAAAAAATAAAGCGATAGGAGAAACATGACTTAATGTGTCAAGCATTGAATGGAGTATCTCCATTTTATTCTCCTTTGATAATATTTTGCCCCTTTAGTATAGAGTGCATCTTTATACCAGACTGTCCGTTAGCCTAGCAAAATTTAATGGTCAGAAAAAGTAAGTCAAGAGCTTGTAAATAAAATGCCCCTCCATTCTAATGACTAATCCGTTAACTGGAGGGGCTTATTACTAAATAATTAAATTATAATTAATGTGCTTCATTAATTTATCGTTATCACGATAATCAACAGGAATGGCTAACACAGCAGGACCATCAACAGCTATCGCTTTACGTAAGGTTTCACGAAGTTGAGATGCGCACTCAACAGAAAATCCTTTAGCACCAAAAGATTCTGCATAGCGTTTAAAATCAATAGGACCAAATTTTACGCCAGAAGGACGGCCATATTTTACCTCTTCTTGCATCTCCACCATATTATAAGCATTATCAACCCAGATAATATGCAATATATTGGTATTAAGACGAACTGCGGTTTCTAGCTCCATTGAAGATTGCATAAATCCCCCATCACCAGAAACAGAGATAATTTTATCGCAAGGACGTACAAAAGAAGCGCCTATTCCCCAAGGTAATGCAACTCCCATGGTTTGTTGGCCATTAGAAATTAGCATTTGTCTCGCTCTAAAACTATAAAGGTAACGTGCAAGCCAAATATGAAAACTCCCCATATCAATACAAAGAGTGACATCGTTATCAATGATATCTTGCATTTCATGTATGATAGTTAAAGGATGAATAGGTGTGCCTTGTCTAAAATAACTATTTTGTTGCAAAATTTCCCTTTGCTGACGTATTTTCTCTAGTATTCCTTGGCTCTGATTAGACAATTGTAATTTTGAATTAGGCTGGTGAGTTAATTGTTGCGTTAACTTATCCAGTGTTAATTTAATATTGCCTGTTAATTCTAAGGCAGGGCAGTAAGCTAAATCGATTTCAGCTTGGATCTCATCAATATGGATAATATTGGCATTATGACTGTTCCATAAGGAAGGCTCATACTCAATCGGGCTATAACCTAAAGTGATAACTAAATCAGCGTGTGCCAGTAATTCATCCCCTGGCTGATTATTAAATAAGCCAATTCGTCCGGCAAAGAGTGGAAAATGGCGATGAGCAATAGCCCCGGCAGATTGATAAGTACCTACAATAGGAACAGGAAAAATATCAAGGAAATTTTGTAAGGCAAGAGCATTTTCCGGATCGCTGGCTTGAAGCCCTATTAATATCACAGGGTTTTTCGCTTGTAATAATAAGCTGATCGCTTCTTGAATTGCACTATCACTCGCGGCACCTAAATTAGGTTTGGATTTAGGTGTTAATAACGGGCTATCTACCTCATTATTGAGTATATCCATTGGAAAGGTTAAAAAAGCCGAGCCGGGACGACCTGACTCCGCATGACGAAAAGCATTGGCTAACGTCTCTGAAATTGATTGTGAAGAATCAACTTCAGCACAAAACTTAGTGATTGGGTTAAACATTGTTACTGTGTCCATACTTTGATGAACCAGTTTAAGTCTATCCGTAGATTTAACTGAGCCTCCTAAGGCAACTAGAGGATCACCTTCTGATGTAGCTGTCGCAATGCCCGTTGCTAGATTAGAACAACCGGGACCAGAAGTGGCTATCGCCACACCCGCTTTACCGGTTAAACGTCCTACCGCACCCGCCATAAAAGCCGCATTGGCTTCGTGACGCACAACAATAGTTTTAATTGTTGAATCAACCAAAGAATCAAAAACACGGTCAATTTTGGCTCCGGGGATCCCAAAAACTTGTTTAACACCATGTTGTTCTAATTGCTTAACCACCAAGTCAGCACCGCAATTCCAATGATGAGAGTTCATAAAACCTTCTTTAAGTTTGCAAGTGAATGAATAAAAACAGAATGACCTTTAGGAATGATTACTTTCAGTTTTCGGCTTGTTCTATTGCCTGATGAAGGTCATCGGGCATTAAATTAGCTTCTAAGAATGTTGATTGATGAGGTAAGTCAATAGTAAAACGAGAGATAACACCGATTTGTAGGGTGCCTTTTTTTAATTGATAATCAAGTACATGGCCACCACCTTCACGTTGGTGATTAATATAATGCTCATGAAATCCAGCAACATTAAGGCCTTGAGTAAATTGTGGGGAACGAAAGCCGGCAATAATACCCATTTCATCGTGAAAGGTAAAAATAGGCTGATTTTCAATGGCTTCTAGCATGGGCACATAAGGAGGCTCTTGACGTGGCACTGTACGTGTTTTAACTAATTCAAATTCGCCTTCAATTTTGATGGCACAAAATAGATTATCGGAAGGGACATATTGGTTAATAATATTGTGAACCTGTTGTTGAGAGACAGGATCTGAAAACTGATGTGTAATATCAGGTTTAAAGAAAGTCATTACAGCAAAAGGCGAGCCTTGATCTGGACGGGCTTCTCGCGCACTGCCATCTGAACGTAATTGAAAAACGTTACTATCAAAGGCGACCAATTCGCCATCAAGATGATTAAAAGTACCTAAACCAAAATCACCATGCTTTAATAAATCAGCAATAGTAACATTACTATCATAAACACCAGCAATAAGACTACTCATTAAAGAATTTTGGTAGATAGTACATTCTGGATGTTTATTAATATAATGATTTAAAGAAGTTATTATTTCTTGGGTGCAGTTGCAGGAACTATGAGTATTTTTATGGTTATGGGTGATATCACTATTATCTCGCTCGATATGGTTAAAGCTAGTTTTCATAATGAAGCAGATCCTTATTTATTTAGATAGACATTCATCAACTATCAATTTCATTATTAGCTCTATAGGTAAGATTTTCAAATGTTTTAATTGATATCAAAAAAGATGTGATAATCATAGAGAGTGAGATTAAAGCTATTTTATTGTTTTTTATAAATTTAATTTTACGTGTAACTTT
>NZ_CAWPAV010000010.1:0-28225 GCF_963885725.1 Proteus sp. G4380 | reverse complement strand
ATAATTAAATAGAATGATTAAATAATAAAAAAATAAACAAAAAATATACATATCGTATAATCTTGTGTTACATTTAAGTCGCTTTTTAGACAATCATTTTTGATATGAGATAAAGACATACATAAGCCATTTATTGGTTCAATTATAGGTGTTTATCTGTTTTTTATTTCAATAGCGATGTAAGGATAGGTTATATACGTTATTACATAAGGGGATTAATTTGACAGGGCTAATTAACTTTGCAAATAACATTTTATGGGGATATGTACTTATTTACTTACTCCTTGGCGTGGGTATTTATTTCACTATTCGAACAGGATTTATTCAAATCCGCCATTTTGGTCATATGTTTTCTATTTTAAAAAATAGTCATAAGTCAGATAAATCAGGTATCTCTTCATTCCAAGCTTTATGTACCAGTTTAGCTGCACGTGTTGGAACAGGTAACTTAACCGGTGTAGCAATTGCGCTGACCGCAGGTGGCCCTGGGGCCATTTTTTGGATGTGGGTAGTTGCAATTATAGGTATGGCGACTTCCTTAATAGAAAGTACATTAGCACAGTTGTATAAAACTAAAGATGATGAAGGTAACTATCGCGGTGGCCCTGCTTATTATATGACAAAAGGCCTCAATATGCGTTGGATGGGCGTATTATTCGCCATTTTCCTCATCATTGCCTTCGGACTTGTTTTTAATGCGGTACAAGCTAACTCAATAGCGCAAGCAGCTGCATCAGCATTTAATTTCGATCCATTATATGTTGGTATTGGACTGGTGGTGATGAGCGGCTTTATTATTTTTGGCGGTCTACGTTGGATTGCGCGTGTTGCTGAGCTGGTTGTACCCATTATGGCTATCGCTTATTTATTATTAGCATTTTGGGTTGTTGCAGATCATTTTGAACGTTTACCTGAAGTGTTTATGCTAATTTTTAAAAGCGCATTTGGTTTACAGGAAGCCGCAGCAGGGGCAATTGGCTATGGTATTAGTCAAGCGATGACCCAAGGTATTCAACGCGGCCTATTTTCTAATGAAGCAGGTATGGGATCTGCACCTAATGCCGCCGCTTCTGCAACACCTTACCCACCTCATCCAGCATCGCAAGGTTATATTCAGATGTTAGGGGTATTTATGGATACCTTGGTGATTTGTAGTGCGACTGCAGTGATTATTTTATCTTCAGGTGTGTTAGATAATTATCAAGATGGTATTAATGGTATTCAGTTAACCCAGCTAGCATTATCGTCAACTGTCGGTGGTTGGGGGAGTACTTTTATTGCTGTTGCGATTTTTTTCTTTGCCTTTACATCGATTATTGCAAATTATGCCTATGCTGAAAGTAATATGATTTTTTTAGGCCGCAATCATATGACAGGGCTATTCTTACTCAGATCAGCCGTACTGGCGATGGTGATGTTTGGTGCTTTGGCTGAAATGCCGTTAGTGTGGAAAATGGCTGATCTCTCGATGGGATTGATGGCTGTCACTAACTTAATTGCCATTATTTTACTTTCAGGCGTCGCTTTGAAGTTAATTAAAGATTATAACCAACAGCGACAAGCTGGTGTATTACCCACTTTCAATATTCGCCAATACCCTGAATTACAAAATGATATAGAGCAAGGTATTTGGGATAAAGAGCCTTTACCTAATGAACCGTTAGTCCGCTGTGAAAAGGTGAGGCAATAATTGAGCAAGTACGGTATTCATTAAAAAATTATTAAAAAAAAACCAAAATACAAAACCCATATTTTTTAATATGGGTTTTTTGTCTACAATTTAGCCTTAAATTTATAGTCTAATGTATTCAGGATGGATAATGATCTTTAGTCGCTACAGTCTCTTTTTACTTGTTACTTTGGGGTTGCTTTCAGGTTGTGTTCAGCAACCTCAGCTTATTGATAGGGGGGATTATTTTGCACAAGTTGTTCCCAATAACCCTGGGCAAGATAATCGCGTAAAATTTTTAGTTATGCACTACACCGCCGTTGACGATAAAGAATCGTTAAAAACGTTAACTTCGGGAAATGTAAGCAGTCATTATTTAATTCCTACCAAACCAAATTATGTTGATGGTAAGCCGGTTGTGTTTGCTTTAGTGAGTGAAGATAAAAGAGCATGGCATGCAGGACTAAGTCAGTGGGGAAATAGTGCAGGTTTGAATGATGGTTCAATTGGTATTGAGATAGTGAATTATGGTTATAACGATCAGGGTACATTAAGAGAGTGGTTACCTTATACCGCAGAACAACTCTCAACCATTACTATGATGATGAAAGATATTATTCAACGCTATGGTATTGAACCACAAAATGTAGTCGGGCATAGTGATATTGCACCACAACGCAAAGTTGATCCAGGGCCACTTTTCCCATGGGCTGAATTAGCGAAACAAGGAATAGGCGCTTGGCCAGATGATGAAACAGTTACTTTCTATTTAGCGGGAAGAGCTGCATCGGAGCCTGTTGATATTGCTAATTTTCAAACCTTGTTAGCGAAGTATGGTTATCAAACACCAACAACAGGGATATTAGATCCTGAAACGCAAAAAGTGGTTAGCGCATTTCAAATGCATTTTAGACCAAGTGATATTAAAGGTATTCCTGATGCGCAGTCAGAAGCTATTTTAATGGCGTTAATTGATAAATATCGAACTAAGTGGATACAGCCATCAACTGAGTCAATAAAACATTCAGATAATTGATCGTTATTAAGGATAAAAACTAGCCCCAAAGTGACTATTTACTTTGGGGCTAGTTGCAATAATGGATTTATTTTACTGTATTAGGTGTAGCAATTTCTGTGTCGGTTTCTTTAAAACTGAGACTAATTAGTAATGAAATTGCGAATGCAATAATACCCGGTAATAACCAACCTAGCCCATACTCAGACAGTGGAATGTAACTAAATAGTTGTAATAAATCTCCATTTAGCCATTTTAACTGTTTTAATGTGTCAAGTAGGCTCATTAAAACAATGACACAGATTGTAAAGCGGTAAGTAAAACGCGGTGATTTTAGTTTATGGCGAACAAATTGTAGTAAGACTAGTGTCACCGATGTTGGATAAATCATTAATAATGCAGGAATAGTGACACGTAATAAGGTATCAAGACCAAAAGTAGAGACTAACGTCGTTAACAGTGTAAATACTACAACCCAGAAGCGATAGCCTAAACGATGATGGAATGTCGCAAAGTAGTCTGCCGCAGCACTAGTAACCCCGACTAAGGTTGTCATACTGGCTAATAAAACAATCCCGCCCATCAACCAAGTACCGACAGAGCCAAATAAAGCGTCTACGTAGCGTGAGAAGATTTGACCACCGTTAGTGGCATTTAGTGCCGGATCAGCAAAAACAGATACTGCGTGACTTGTGGCACCTAAATAGAACAAACATAAATAAAGGGCGGCTAAGAGTAAAACCGAAATCATCCCCGCTTTTATGGTGATAAAACCAATTTGTTTAGGATTGGTGATCCCTTTGGTATATAACGCACGGGCGACGATCCCGCCAAAAGCCATAGCAGATAGCACATCCATGGTTTGATAACCGTCAATAATACCGGAGAAGAAGCCATTTACCGCATAAAGGCCGGTAGGCTCTTCAATAGGGGAAAGCGGTTTAGCCACCACAGCAATACCAACGACAACCAGGAGTATTAAGAGCGCTGGGGTCATGAATTTACCGATGGCACTGATCATCGTACCTTGTTTAAGCATAAAGAACATACTTAATAGGTTAAATATTAATGCGAAAGTCAGATGGGTCGTAGTATTTTTTTCAATAAGACCAAGAGGTAAAAATCCCATCTCATAGGCGGTGTTCGTGACCCGAGGCATTGCAAAGGTAGAACCGACAATCAGGTAAAGTGCAATCCAAAATAACACCGCAAACCATGATGGCAAGTCGATAGAAAGGCGTTCACCACGTCCACGAATAGCTACGGTGACTAAGGTTAAAAAAGGGAGTAAGACACCTGTAACCAAAAATCCTAATGACGTACTAAACCATTGGTTTCCAGATTGGAAACCTGCCATTGGAGGGAAAATAATATTACCAGCGCCAAGGAAAAGAGCAAAAACCATCATTCCAAGGACTAGCATGTCTTTTGTTGAAAGCATAACTAATACTACCTGTCTGAAAGAGAATATATTAATAATTTATACTTGTTATTCTATATTTAGCCTAATTACTAGGTAATTATCTTGTAAAAATAGTGTTTGAATAACGAAAAGAGAATTGATAGTAACAAATTCTGACGGAGATGTAAGAAGAAATAGGTGTTTAATCCTGATCCAGCAGGAAAAGGAGCATAATAAATGGCTATAAAGCAGGGGGGCAAGCAGTGTGATCCTCTAGCTAGGATCACAATTGCTATATAATTTTGTAGACATTAGTGATAAAACACAAAAAATATCGTGTTTAAATAAATTTATTGATAGCGACGGCAACACCGTGTTCTTTATTAGATAATGTAATAAATTTCGCCACTTTTTTGATCTCTTCAGGGGCGTTTCCCATCGCAACACCCAATCCTGCGTACTGTAACATCGCTAAATCATTATCTTGATCGCCAATACACATTATTTTCTCTGGAGTGATTTTTAAATGTTCTGCTATTTTTTGTACCGCGTTTCCTTTATTGACATCGGTATTTAATATCTCAATAAAATAAGGAGCGCTACGTAATATGCTGTATTGTTGATAGATATTAGCAGGTAAATATTGCATCGCGTTATCTAATACCGTAGGTGTACCAACGATCATAAATTTACTAAAGCGCATATCTCTTTGCATTTCGCTTAAAGGGCGATAATAGAGAGGTGTCCACGTTAAGAATGCTTCACGACAAGTAAAATGGCTAATATGGCGATTGGTAGTATAAATTTTATTATCACTTAAAACATGAAAGTGAACACCTATCTCACGGGAGAGATCTTCAAAATAGAGGTAATCTTCAAAATTGAGCAAGTCTTCGGTGATAATTTCACCATTTTCTGCTTGGTGAATTTGGCTACCATTATTGCTAATGCAAAAGTTATCAGATGTATCAAGATTAAGTGCTTTTAAATAGGGAGAGATGCCGTTAAAAGATCGCCCAGATGCAAGAACAATGTGCACTCCAGAATTTTTAGCATGTTGGATCGCTTGATGTACTTCAGGTGTGATCTCATGTTGTTCGTTTAGTAACGTTCCATCTAAATCAATAACGATAAGCTTAATACTCATTATCATCCCCATATTAAAGTAAAGCAGTTAATGGTTGGTAAGGGCGAGGCATTATCATCACATAACTGGGGCTTTATTTATGTGACACGAAAGAGAATATCTCTATGCCACATAAAAGTCAGTCTAATCACAACAAAGTGATTGCAAATGTAAGGGCTGTTTTGTCTCTAACTCGATATTTTGATTTTGCCTAAAGTCAAATGGAGTGATGCCATACTCTTTACGAAACATATAAGTAAAGTGTGATTGCGAGCCAAAGCCGAAATCTAATGCAATATCAAATATTGAGCGGTCACTGGTGCGTAAAAGATGGATAGCCCCCGCTAAACGGCGTTGGCGAATATACTTTCCTAAAGAGGTGCCCGTGACTTCTTTAAAAATTTTCTGCATATGCCAAAGGGAATAGCCGGAGTAAGCCGCTAGCTCTTCAAGGTGTATTACGCGACCTAAATGCTCCTCAATCCATTTACTTAGCGCGCAAACTAATGCGAGATGATTATCTTGTGGCATTACAGTTCCATTCTATCGATGAAGTTAAGGTAAAAAACAAAATTAACTCCTTAATATTATACAAAAAGTGGCAAACAGAGAAATCCATATTAGTTGATTGCTGTTTCTATGTGTTGGCAAAATGTGTAATTAAAATAAAAATGCCTATTTTGCGTACAATTAAGAAAAAATAGTGCCAATTATCTGTTTTCTGTCGAGGAAGCATTTAACTTTCTTTATGAAAACTATGCTAAATTTAATCTTAGAGATAACTTATTGCGAATTTTATAACAACAGTGATAGGCGTTGTTATCGTATTAAAGCGAATGCCTATTTTGTAATAAGTACTATTAACAAAATGTATTTAAAGGATTTTAATTTGAACGCAAAGAAAATAATTATTAGCTTAATAATTATATTAGCTATCAGCTTGGGGTTGTACCTTGTGGCGTTAGATAATTTTTGCGATCAAGGCGAAGATTTTCAGCAAGGTATCTGTCGCTTTACCATCTTATTCCCCTCTAAGCAGCCGTAAAAAACCCGCTTTCTATGCTTTTTCCCCTCTATCACAAAATGTATTTGTTATTCAAGTCAGATTAGTGTTTTAATGGTGGCTTGAAATAAACAAAATCGTAAACATTGATTTACACTTTTACCTGATAGATGAAGAAAAGAGGATGTATGGCGAAAGAGTCGCAACAAGCAGAATTAAAGCGCGGTCTTAAAAATCGACATATCCAGCTGATTGCGCTGGGTGGGGCTGTCGGCGCTGGTCTGTTTCTTGGTATCGCGCAAACCATTAATATGACTGGGCCATCAGTTATATTAGGCTATGCGATTGGTGGTTTTATTGCGTTTATGATCATGCGCCAACTTGGTGAAATGGTTGCCGAAGAGCCGGTTGCGGGTTCATTTAGTCACTTTGCCAATAAGTATTGGGGGCCATTTGCTGGCTTTTTATCAGGTTGGAACTACTGGGTTATGTTTATTCTTGTCGGTATGGCTGAATTAACCGCCGCAGGAAAATATATTAATTATTGGTTACCTGATATTCCGGTGTGGGTTTCGGTAGCGGTGTTTTTTGTTGCTATTAATTTAATTAACCTAATTAATGTCAGAATGTATGGTGAAACCGAGTTTTGGTTTGCCATTATAAAAGTTTTGGCGATCGTTGGTATGATTTTATTTGGTAGCTATTTATTGGTCAGTGGTAATGGTGGTCCGCAAGCTTCTGTGAGCAATTTATGGGAGCTAGGTTTCTTCCCTCATGGCTTTACTGGGTTTATGTCTGCATTAGCTATTGTGATGTTCTCATTTGGGGGGCTTGAGCTGGTGGGGATCACCGCCGCAGAAGCAGAAAATCCTAAAGTAAGTATTCCCAAAGCAACTAACCAAGTTGTTTATCGTATTTTGATTTTCTATATTGGTTCATTGATTGTACTGCTTTCTCTTTATCCTTGGACCCAAGTGGTGAAAGGAGAAAGTCCTTTCGTACTTATTTTCCATAATTTAGATAATTTTGTTGTTGCCCATATTTTAAATGCGGTGGTTTTAACCGCGGCATTATCTGTCTATAACAGTGGCGTTTATTCTAATAGCCGGATGCTGTACGGTTTAGCCAAACAAGGCAATGCACCGCATTCATTATCTAAGGTTAATAAACGTGGTGTACCTGTTATTTCTTTGGGGTTATCTGCGATAGCCACATCACTCGGGATCTTGGTTAACTATTTACTCCCTGATCAAGCTTTAGAGCTATTAATGGCATTAGTGGTAACAACATTAGTGCTTAACTGGATCATGATCTGTTTAGCAAACTTAAAATTCCGTGCAGCTAAAATTAAAGAGGGTGTAGAGCCTTCATTTAAAGCACTTTGGTATCCTTATGGTAACTATCTGTGTTTAGCCTTTTTATGTATGATTTTGGTCATTATTCTAATGATGCCAAAAATTAATATTTCCGTTATTTTGATGCCATTTTGGGTAGGCTTGCTCTGGATAGGTTTTAAGATCTCAAGAACTAAAAAATCGCTGACAACCACACAAGTAAGGCAAGATAGTTAAATTATCTTGGCTAAGTTAGCCTAAGCAAAAGATAAGAAAACGCGATATTAAAAAAGTGACTCTAAAAAGGGTCACTTTATTTTTTATTAGAGCAATCGATCACTGCCAACGTAACCAAGCAAATAAAACATTACCGTTATTATAGGTTCCTGGTACATAAGTCGCCTGTAATGATAAGTGTCCATAACCGACTGACACTAGCGGTAGAGGTAATGGCATAGGAATATAGTTATACTCATGACGAGCAGTCACACTTAAGGTAAAGCCCGCCCCCATGCGAAAACCCTCTCTATCTCCACTGGGATACCACATTTTTTCAAAACCATAGCCCATAATAGGTTGTACACGATTATTGGAATCCATAAAGGCCATAGCATATAAGCCATGCCAATCACCCTCATTATCATAACGATATTTACCCATACCAAATCCCCAAGGCGTTTCGTTATAACGATTGGTTTTTTCTTTATCGTAAGTAAAACGGTTATGCCAAGTCCATACCGGTAAATAGTAGTTATATTGGTCATTATCCCAAGTTTGGGTAAGATTACGTTTAAATTTTCCCCAATAGCTTTCCTCATTTTTTTCTGAGAAAGTGTTCTCTGCTGGCTGAGGTTTTTTTGTCGTAATAGTCTGAGGTGTGTTTTGCGTATTTTCAGAAGCAAAAGCAGGTGCTGTTAACGTAACTGAAAACAGTGTAGCTGCTAATAGGCTAGAGTGAAAATAGGTAGATGACATATATAACTCCGAATACGGCATTGCGGTGGTTCTGGTAATGTTAAAAAAATTTGTGTCATAGTGTTATTTAATTAGTGAAATATTCAGATAAGAGCTATCCGAAATTGAACTATTTTAATAACATTATATTTAATTTCAAATGGTTACAAAGAGATGTATCTCAGTTGCTCCCATTTAAAAGATAATTATTTATAGTATTAGTTAATATAATTGAGGATTTATTAAGCTTAATAATGATACATAATTTATTAGATTTTAGAATAAAACAAACTAAGCAAGATAATAACGATTAAATATTATCTAAAAAACATTATAACATAATATAACGATTACATATCCATCGGTTTTTTTATCGCATATTGAAATATTAATATAACGTTAATAATGAATAGTGTTTGTTATATGGGCAAAAATAGAAAAGTTAACTTAAAGCACGTTAAGTGAGCTGATAAAGGTTGTCATTATCTAGCTTCTTTATCTTCTGCATGCGATACTCTTGTGGCTTATATCATATAAGCTTTGGCTCGGGGCGCCTATTGGCTGAGATGAACCCGTATAACCTGATCTGGATAATGCCAGCGTAGGGAAGTCAAGGTCACTGTGCTGATTAACAGAGCCCGACTTTTCTGTAACTGGTAAAGGAGGAGTTAATCAGTGAGATATAACGCATTGTCTATCGCCGGCACCGATCCGAGTGGTGGGGCGGGGATACAGGCTGATCTGAAAACATTTTCCGCACTGGGTGTATATGGCACAACAGTCATGACTGCACTGGTAGCGCAAAATACCTGTGGTGTACACTCTGTCTATGATTTATCCCCTGATTTTGTCGCAGCACAATTAGATGCGGTACTTTCTGATGTCAGAATAGATAGCGCTAAAATTGGTATGCTTTCTAATGCCAGTATTATTGATGTCGTTTGCGATAAACTGCAGCAATATCCCATTCCTTTTGTCGTACTTGATACTGTTATGCTTGCCAAAAGTGGCGATCCACTGTTACAACCTGATGCTATTGATAAAATATTCACTCAGTTATTACCCCGCGTTGATTTGATCACGCCAAATCTGCCTGAGGCGGCAGCACTATTAGGTTGTGATATCGCGACAGATGAAACAACTATGAAACAACAAGGTGAAGCATTACTTTATCAAGGTTGTCAGGCGGTATTGATGAAAGGGGGCCATTTAAGCGAGAAAGAAAGTCCTGATTGGTTATTGACCCAAGATGGGCAATGGCGATTTACTTCACCGCGCATCAATACAAAAAATACTCACGGTACGGGATGCACACTTTCAGCCGCTTTAGCTGCTATTCGTCCTCAAGTTTCTGATTGGCAAAGTTGTGTTGAACAAGCAAAAGCCTATTTACAGCAAGCGTTAGAACAGGCAGACAGTTTAGAGGTGGGACAAGGTTTCGGCCCTGTACATCATTTTCATCGCTGGTGGTGATATCAAAAAGCCCCTATTAAAGGGGCTTCAATGCGTAATTTAATCGTAAAAAATTAAGCAATAGTCACAGATTTATCTAAATAGACATCTTGTACGGCATTAATTAGAGCAACACCGTCTTTCATGGATTTCTTAAAGGCTTTACGACCTAAGATAAGCCCCATGCCCCCAGCACGTTTATTAATGACTGCAGTACGTACTGCATCAGCAAGATCATTATTACCCGATGCTCCACCTGAGTTAATTAATCCTGCACGTCCCATATAGCAGTTAGCTAATTGGTAACGCACTAAATCAATGGGGTTTTCGCTCGTCAGTTTAGTGTAAACACGCTCATCAGTATGACCAAAACCAATCGCTTTAAAGCCACCGTTATTTTCAGCCATTTTCTGTTTAACAATATCGGCACCAATGGTTGATGCTAAATGGTTGGCTTGACCTGTTAAATCAGCACTTGCATGGTAATCAACCCCATCTTTCTTAAAGGCTGGATTACGTAAATATGCCCATAATACGGTAACCATGCCTAATTCATGGGCACGTTCAAATGCCATCGAGATCTCTTCGATTTGGCGGCGGCTTTCTGGAGAACCAAAATAGATAGTCGCACCTACAGCAACAGCCCCCATTTCAAAGGCTTGTTCAACACTGGCATACAGCGTTTGGTCGTATTGAGTTGGATAGCTTAATGTTTCGTTATGATTAAGTTTTACCAAAAATGGGATTTTGTGTGCATAACGACGAGAAACAGAAGCTAGAACACCATAGGTGGAAGCAACACAGTTACATCCGGCTTCAATGGCAAGCTCAACAATATTTTTGGGATCAAAATAGAGTGGGTTCGCGGCAAATGAGGCAGCGGCAGAGTGTTCAACACCCTGATCGACAGGTAAAATAGAAAGATAACCCGTTCCTGCTAAACGACCATGGTTAAACAGGGTTTGCATAGAACGCAATACGGTATTAGGGCGATTGTTATCAATCATCACACGATCAACAAAGTCAGAACCTGGCAGGTAGAGATTTTCGCTTGGGATGGTTTGGCAGCGATGTTCCAATAATGAGTTAGCATCAGCACCTAACAAACTTACTATATCAGTCATTACTTACTCCAGTTCACGATGAGATGACAGTGATTGTCATTTATCTACATTAAGATAACAAGTCACATTGGGGCGGTAACCGGCAGTGGATCGCTTCAGGTAGTACAATAAATTCAAATTTATCCCCTAAAAGGGGTTCACCATCTAAATTAAATACCATTTCATGAGCCGCACTAATAGTGACCCAATCACTTTCTCGCTCAATAATTTTGTCATTTTTCTTACGATCGAACAGACTGGTTAATAGAGAAGGAAGCAATTCACGGGCTTCAACAAGGGTAATATTGAGTTTATTGTCATTAATCAGTGCTTCGGGGCAAAGTTGTTGTCCACCTCCCGCTTGGCGTCCATTACCAATACCGATAATTAAAGCTTCACCTTTCCAATGAAAATTTTCAGCTTCAACGGTGCATTGATCCGCTTTTAAGGTATCAATACGCAATAAACCATTAATAAAATATGCAGCACCACCTAAGGCGGATTTTAGTGCTTCAGGGGTTTCAGTGGTGATCTTGGTGCCAAAGCCACCTGAGGCCATATTGATAAAGTAATGTGTTTTGTTCACATTAATAATATCGACAGGAACGGCGCGACCTTTAATCGCTAAACTGAGCGCTTTGTCCATCTCTAATGGGATTTGTGCACTGGTGGCAAAATCATTTGCAGTCCCTAAAGGGATAATGCCTAACGCGGGGGGCGAAGAGGGGGCTAAACGAACCAGCTCAGAGGCGACATTGTTGATCGTACCATCACCCCCTGCGGCGATAATGGTTTGCGCTTGAATATGTAGTGCTTCTTGCACAAAGCGTTGAATATCACTTGATTCCCATGTCACTCTGACTTGGATATCATTACCTTCCTTGCGTTGTTGATAAACCGCTTGTCGCAGAGCCTCATTGCCTGAGTTTTTTCCATTGATAATCAGCAAACTGATTTGGCCCATCAATATGACTCCTTAATTAATATGACTTATTTAAAGATAATGGATATTAGGCGAATTACCATTTTTTTTACAAAGTATCACCAAAGCCAAAAGCAATTTACGTTACTCAAAAAATAATAATAAAAATAGCGGGGGATAAAAAAAGAAAAGGCAAATCCAAGGGAGATTGGATTTGCCAAGGAGGTGGTTCCTAGTCTTACTGTATTCATTCTAGTTCTTTATTTTTCGAAATAGATGATACGGCAAATGAATAGGTATTGATGTGATCTATCTTTGAAATTGACCACATCAAATCAGATAATGATGATTTACTTCACTTCTACCGCATCAATTTTATGAGGTTGACGGGTTGTCGTTCCTGGCAGATTACGAATAAGCAGTGCAAAGTTTAAATCAACATCGTCAGGAACAGGTAAATAAACCACATGGCCATTACCCGGAGCAACATCTGTCGGCTGTTGTTTTTTATTAAATAACGCATCTAAAGTGAATTGAATATTTCCTGTTGGTGTCATTAGCTCTAAGCTATCACCTAAGATAAATTTATTTTTAACATCCACTTCAGCTAAACCGTTAACACGTTTACCTGTAAATTCCCCTACAAACTGTTGTGTATCTGATACCGAATAGCCGTATTCATAGGTTTGGTAGGCATCATGGGTATGGCGACGTAAAAAACCTTCGGTATAACCGCGGTGTGCCAAACCTTCTAGCGTTGTCAGCAGTGTCGGATCGAAAGGTTTACCTGCAACAGCATCATCAATAGCACGGCGATACATCTGTGCTGTGCGTGCGCAATAATAGAAAGATTTAGTACGACCTTCAATTTTCAGTGAATGTACACCCATCTTAGTTAACTGCTCAACGTGCTCGATAGCGCGCAGATCTTTTGAGTTCATAATATAAGTACCGTGTTCATCTTCGAACGCCGTCATATATTCACCCGGACGTTTGGCTTCTTCAATTAAGAACACTTTATCAGTGGGGGCACCTACACCTAACGTTGGCTCAACATTTTTTACTGGGATAGGTTGGTACTTCTCGACAATATTCCCCACTTCATCTTCTTTGCCTTCTTCAACTTTGTATTCCCAACGGCAGGCATTTGTGCATGTACCTTGGTTTGGATCACGTTTATTGATATAGCCTGATAATAAGCAACGACCCGAATAAGCCATACACAAGGCCCCGTGAACGAAGACTTCAAGCTCCATATCAGGGACTTGTTTACGAATTTCTGCAATTTCGTCAATAGATAGCTCACGAGAAAGAATAACGCGAGTTAAGCCCATTTGACGCCAGAATTTTACGGTAGCCCAGTTAACGGCGTTAGCTTGTACTGAAAGGTGGATATCCATATCAGGGAAAGCTTCACGCACCATCATGATCAAACCCGGATCAGACATAATCAGCGCATCAGGCCCCATATCAATAACTGGTTTTAAGTCACGGATAAAGGTTTTTAATTTTGCATTATGGGGGGCGATGTTAACCACAACATAGAAGCGTTTACCTAATTCATGCGCTTCTTGTATTCCTTTAGCAAGGTTTTCGTGATTAAACTCATTATTACGTACGCGTAAACTATAGCGAGGCTGACCTGCATAGACCGCGTCTGCGCCATAAGCGAATGCATAGCGCATATTTTTTAATGAGCCTGCAGGAGAGAGCAATTCGGGTGTAAACATGATTAATTTCCTGGTTCTGATTTCAAGTCAGTCCCCTACACAAAAGGTAAGGGTATATCATAAAGGGGAGGATTCTAGCGCTTAACTGTAGCGAGGTTCAATGTATTCCTGAAAAAATATCATCGAAAACGATAGGCTGCGGTTTCCCAACGATAGCCTTGTCCATAAATTGAACGAATAAATTCAATTTGATCGTTAAGTTGCTCAAGTTTTCGCCGTAAGTTTTTTATATGGCTATCAATAGTACGGTCGGTTACGATGCGATAATCATCATACAGATGATCCATTAACTGGTCACGGCTTAACACTTTGCCCGGTTGTGTAGCTAATGCTTTAATAAGACGAAATTCAGCGGTAGTTAAATCAAGAATTTTATTATGATATTGAATTTGGTAAGCCTGCTCATCAATAATAACTAAGGCGCTATTTTGCACAATATCCTGTGGCCGATAATAGCGACGCAATAATGTTTTTACACGGGCAACCACTTCTCGAGGGCTATAAGGTTTGCAAATATAATCATCAGCACCAATTTCCAACCCTAATAGTCGGTCTACTTCTTCTGTTTTTGCGGTGACCATAATAATAGGAATATCGGAGAACTGACGTAACTCTTTGCATAGGGTAATGCCATCTTTACCCGGTAGCATCAGATCAAGCAGGACTAAATCGTAATGAGATTGCTTGATATGTTGTATAACCTCAGTACCATCTGCCAGCCACTGCGTTTGATAATCAGATGCTTGAAGATAATCAATAAGTAATTGTGCCAATTTCGGCTCATCTTCAACGATTAAAATTGAATATGTAGATGTGGTCGTGGTCATTGTCTATATGGCTCAATAGTTATCAATTAGGACAATAATATTCAGTATAATCAATAGAGCAAAATTTAATTATCTTCAGAATAGACAGGTAATACGATAAGTATTTTTACTCCACCGATAGCGGATGGCATAGCCGTAATTTTACCATTATGAGCTTCGACAATATTTTCGCAAATCGCAAGCCCCAAACCAGAGCCACCGCTGGAACGATTACGAGAGCTTTCGGCCCGATAAAAACGTTGGAATACCGCTTCATATTGTGCTTTATCTAGCCCCGGGGCACTATCTTCCCACACAATCAACACATTATTATGTTCTCTTTTGCTACTAATATGCAATTGACCACCAGAATTGGTATAACGAACACTGTTTTCTAATAGATTATGAAAAAGTTGGATCAACCTATCCGGATCAGCTTGTACAATCAGTTTGACGTTATCATCTAAATCAGTCTGTAAAGCAATCTCTTTGGCTTGATAAATATGCCGATAAGAGGCGACAGCTAACAAAATAATTTCATTAATATCAATAAAATCCTTACGATAGGTCAAAGAGCCTCTATCAGATAATGATAGCTGATGTAGATCGTTTACCAGTTTAGTTAAATTTGTTACTTCAAAGAGTAATGAATTTAACGTTTCTGCAGTTGGCTTTCTTACACCATCTTGTAACGCTTCAAGCTCTCCTTTTAAGATAGCCAATGGCGTACGTAACTCATGGGAGATATCTGCCATATAATCACGGCGAATTTGCTCATTTTTTTCCAGTGTACTGGCAAGTTGATTAAAATCCGTTGCTAGCTGGCTGATTTCATCTTTATTGGTTGGGGTCACGCGAACAGCAAAATCGCCAGCGGCTAATTTATGGGTTGCCTCCACTAATCGCTTTACTGGGCGGATCATGCTGCGTGACAGTATTAACGTAATTAATAGCGCAAAAAGCACCGTTAAGCCGGCAATGATCCAACTGGTGCGTAACTGTTGCTTATCAAAGCTAATATCTGCTTCGTTGCTGATTTTATCCGCTGCACTGACAATCACCCAGCCGACAATTTCATCATGGTAAGTAATAGGTTTTTTAAAGGTTTCTGCGGGAAATTGATTATCATGGCCAAATAAGCGTTTCATCTGTTTATCGACGATCCAAAACTGAGTACGCCATCCTCGAGGGGCAGGGCCTTCACCACTTTGACTTATTTGGTCAATGGTTCGTAGTATCTGATAAATAGAGCGATCATCTCGATTAAGAAAACGCCAATCTCCGGTTAATTGATATTGATCGCTTAATGCTTCGGCTAACAAGGTTGCCCGCTGTTCACTGTTCTTCTTGATATAGCCAATAAACCCCTGCTGGAAGCTACTACGAATACCGATATGCATAGCAAATACCACTATCATGCAAGTCGCGAAGATCACCAAAAATAGCTTACTTCTTAATTTCATGCATTTGCCTCTTTTTTGTTATGGCGTCGCTGTTGCCAACGTTGGCGAACACCATCAAAAAACAGATAGATAATCGGAGTGGTATATAGGGTTAATAATTGGCTCATAAGTAAGCCACCAACAATGGTAATGCCTAATGGCTGCCTTAATTCCGCACCATCACCACTACTTAGCATCAGAGGTAAAGCGCCAAAGAGCGCGGCTAAGGTAGTCATAATAATAGGGCGGAAACGCAATAAACTGGCTTGAATAATCGCTTCTTGAGCGGATAGTTTTCCTTCTCGTTGAGCCGTAATCGCAAAATCCACCATAATAATGGCATTTTTCTTCACAATACCAATTAACAACATAATGCCAATAAGAGCAATTAAGCTAAAGGGGGTATCAAACAAGCGCAGTGCTAATAATGCGCCAACACCGGCAGAAGGCAATGTGGATAAAATAGTCAATGGATGAATATAGCTCTCATAAAGCACACCAAGGACAATATAGACGGTGACAATAGCCGCTAAGATCAAGATAAGCTGTGACTTAATGGTTTCTTGAAAAATTTGCGCTGTACCCGCAAAGGTGCCTCGTACCGTGTTAGGTACACCTAACTCTGTCATGGTTCGCTCAATGGCGTTAATGGCATCAGATAAGGTATAGCCCTCTGGCACATTAAAAGCGATGGTAGAGGCGGCAGACAACCCTTGGTGATTAACACTTAAAGGTGCATTAGCGGGATACCAACTGGCAAATGCAGATAATGGAATACGTTCACCTTGTGTATTCATCACATACATTTTATCCAGTGCAGAAACATCTTGCGTATATTGTTCAGACACTTCCATCACGACTTTATACTGATTTAGCGGGGCATAAATGGTAGAGATCTGCCGCTGCCCAAAGGCGTTATTCAATAAATTATTGGCATCACTGACATTAATGCCTAATTGCGACATAGTATCGCGATCATAAGTGAGTGCCATTTCGGCACCTTTATCTTCTTTATCTGAGTTGACATCAACCAGCTCAGGTAATTCGCCTAACGCTTTACGTATTAATGGCTCCCATTTACGTAATTCACTTAAATCATCAGCGAGTAAAGTAAACTGATAACTGGCATTGGCTTGGCGTCCTCCAGCACGTACATCTTGTACAGGCATTAAAAATAGTGTTGCACCGGGTTCATTAGCCAGTTTGATACGAAGGCGATTGATCACTTGATTTGCACTATCTGTGCGCTCTGAGAGCGGATTAAGTGAAATAAACATAAATCCGCTATTAATACGTCCTCCTCCCGTAAATCCCGTGACGCTATCAACATCCTTATCCGCATTAATCTCCTGCATAAAACGGGTCATTTTTTCTTTCATCGATTGGAATGAAATACTTTGGTCTGCACGTACAAACCCCATTAAACGACCGGTATCTTGATCTGGAAAGAAGGTTTTCGGCGCACTGATATATAAATAAGCATTCAGTCCTAAGGTGGTAATAAAAATAGCCATGATCCAGCGTTTATGCCGTAATGCCGCTTGTAGTGTGACACTGTAACCTTGTTGTAAGCGAAAAATTAACTTACCAAATCCGCGTAAATGTGACTGTGCTTTGGGTTTTATGCCTTTTAATAAATGGGCACACATCATTGGGGTTAATGTTAAGGAGACAAATAAAGAGATCCCAATTGCGGTGGTTAAGGTAATGGCAAATTCTTTAAAAAGTCGTCCGACAAGGCCATCCATCAACAAGAGAGGAATAAATACCGCTACCAATGAAATACTCATTGAAAGTACTGTAAAGCCCACTTCGCTAACCCCTTTTAGGGCGGCTTGTTTAGGTTTTAAGCCATTTTCGATATGGCGAGAGATATTTTCGAGTACGACAATCGCATCATCCACGACAAAGCCGGTTGCAACCGTTAATGCCATTAATGATAGATTGTTTAAGCTAAAGCCACATAAATACATGGCTGAAAAAGTACCAATTAATGAAACGGGTACGGCAACAGCGGGGATCAAGGTAGCACGCCCTGAGCGTAGAAATAAGAATACCACTAAAATAACCAGTGCCACGGCGATCGCTAATGCGCGTTCAACTTCTGCTAACGAGGCACGAATAGTGGGAGTTCTATCTTGAGCTACCTTTAAATTGACACTGGCAGGGAGTAGCTCACGTAATTCGGGGAGTTCATCACGAATGCGGTTGACAGTTTCGATGATATTGGCGCCTGCTTCACGGCGAATAACCAGTAAAATAGCCGGTTCACCACCACTCATTCCTGCCGCCCGTGCGTTTTGTACAGAGTCTGTCACTTGGGCAACATCACTTAAACGCACGATAGCATCTTGATTATAATGCACAATAATTGGGCGATAATCTTGAGCTTTGCTTAACTCATCGTTAGTTTGTATCTGCCAACGATTTTCATCATTATGAATAAAGCCTTGTGGTCTTCTGACATTGGATTGACTAATGGCTTTGCGTACATCATCAAGACTGACATTTTGATTAAATAGCGCATCAGGATTGAGTGCAACACGCACAGCCGGCAGTGAACCCCCCCCTACGGAAACTTCACTCACTCCTTCAATTTGCGAGATTTTTTGTGCCAAGCGTGTTGATGCGAGATCATAAAGCTCACCAGTATTTTGTGTTTCAGAGGTCAGCGTTAAGATCATAATCGGTGCATCAGAAGGATTTGATTTGTAATAACGTGGGCGACTTGGCATACCTGAAGGTAATAGGCTTTGTGAGGCATTTAACGCAGCCTGTACATCTCTAGCTGCGGTATTAATATCTTTATTTAAGTCAAAAACTAATGTGATACTGGTACTACCTAAAGCACTGCTTGACGTCATCTCATCAATCCCCGCAATACGCCCTAAGGAGCGTTCAAGGGGAGTGGCAACAGAAGAAGCCATCGTTTCAGGTGATGCCCCTGGTAATGAGGCATAAATATTAATGACCGGATAATCAACTTGTGGCAGTGGTGCGACAGGCAACAACATAAAACCTAACGCACCACAAAGAGAAATGGCTAGGCTAAGTAGTGTGGTAGCAACAGGGCGTTGAATAAATAGAGCAAACAGCTTCATGACATCGCTCCATTATCATGTTCAACGCGTTTATGGCGATTAAGGTAAAGTGATAACTTATCAAACAGCAAATAGATAACCGGGGTGGTAAATAAGGTGAGTATTTGACTCATAATTAAGCCTCCCACCATGCATACACCTAATGGTTGGCGTAATTCAGCCCCTACGCCAGTGCTTAGCATTAAAGGCAATGCACCTAATAACGCAGCCATAGTGGTCATTAAAATAGGGCGAAAACGTAGCAGACAAGCTTGATAAATTGCTTCGTAAGGAGATAGTCCTTGTTCTCTTTCAGCGGCCAGTGCGAAATCGATCATCATGATGGCATTTTTCTTAACAATACCAATCAACAAAATGATGCCAATAATCGCAATAATATCTAGCTCATTACCGGCTGCCATCAGTGCCAATAAAGCACCGACACCCGCAGTAGGTAGGGTAGATAAAATAGTAATTGGGTGAATAAAACTTTCGTATAACACGCCTAATACAATATACATAGCAACGATGGCCGCAATGATAAGCCACAGCGTGCTGGAAAGGGCGCTTTCAAAAGCTAATGTAGCCCCTTGAAACTGTGTCGTAATATCTTTTGGCATCGCAATTTGCTCTTCTGCTTGCTTAACGGCATTAACAGCAGCTTCAAGAGATGCGTCTTTCGCGACATTAAATGAGAATGTGGTAGCAGGAAATTGCTCTTGGTGATTGATAGATAAAGGCGCGAGACGTTGCTCCACAGAGGCAATAGATAAGAGTGGCACCATAGCACCCTCTTTGCCGGTTAAATGAACTGCAGAAAGTGCCTGTAGTCCTTCACTATTGTGCATATTCTGTTCTAAGACAACACGATACTGATTTGCTTGGGTGTAAATCGTTGAAATAAGTCGCTGTCCAAAGGCATTATACAGCGCATTATCAATGGCACTCATTGAGATCCCTAAGCGACTGGCTGAATCTCTATCTACATTGATATAGGCCATCATCCCATCAGCTTGCCAATCACTGCTGATGTCGGTAAGTTCCGGACTCTCTTGTAGTGCCTGTGATAATTTAGGCACCCAATAGGCAAGCTCATCGAGCGAGGTTGCTTGCAAGGTAAATTGATATTGAGTACGGGAAACTTGTGTATCAATAGTTAAGTCTTGTGTGGGTTGTAAATAGAGTGTAATACCTGCAATAGACGCGACTCGTGCTTGTAAACGAGGAATAATTTCATCAATGCGTGAATCACGTTGATCGAGGGGTTTTAAGGTAATTTGCAAGCGACCTGTATTGAGGGTGGCATTACTGCCATCGATACCCACAAAACTCGCAATATTCTCAACGGCCGGATCGTCAATCAGTTTCTCAACCACTTGTTGTTGTTTTTCAACCATCGCTTGATAAGAGATGGATTGTGAGGTTTCTATTGTACCTTGTAGTAACCCATTATCTTGTAAAGGGAAAAAGCCTTTAGGGATAAATAGATAGAGCAAAACTGTTAATGCTAATGTACTGAGGGCAACACCTAATGTTATCCATTGATGATTTAATACACGTTTTAACCAAACCGCATACACGGCGATCATCTTTTCAAAAAAGCGCTCACAAGCCATTTCAAAACGATTGTGCTTAATTTGACTTTCTGGTTTAAGTAAGCGTGCGCACATCATCGGCGTTAAGGTTAAAGAGACTACCGCGGAAATTAAAATCGCCACGGCTAAGGTAATGGCAAACTCTCTAAATAAACGACCAACAATATCTCCCATAAATAACAGAGGGATCAGTACGGCAATTAAAGAAAAAGTCAGTGAGATAATAGTAAAGCCGATTTCTCCCGCCCCTTTTAAGGCTGCGGTTAACGGCTTATCTCCTCGCTCTAGATAACGGGAGATATTTTCTATCACCACAATGGCATCATCAACCACAAAGCCTGTCGCAATGGTAAGTGCCATTAAGGTGAGGTTATTGACAGAAAAACCGCAAAAATACATCACCGCAAAAGTACCCACTAAGGAGAGGGGGACGGCAATGCTAGGAATAAGAGTGGCAACACCATTACGTAAAAATAGATAGATAACCATGACCACAAGTGCAATCGCCAAGCCCAGTTCAAACTGGACATCTTTCACTGATGCCCGAATGGTCGTGGTTCTATCGGTTAAGATCTCAACATTTACCGACTTAGGCAAATTAGACACTAAATCCGGTAATAAATTACGAATATTATCTGTTGTTTCAATAACATTAACACCCGGTTGGCGTTGCACATTGATAATAATGGCTTGTTGATTATTGGCCCAAGCACCAAGCTGGTTATTTTCTGGGGCTTGTTCAATGGTGGCAATATCGGCAAGGCGGATGGGGGCGCCATTTTTATAGCTAACAATCAGTTTGCGATAATCATCTAATGATTTCATTTGATCGTTGGCGGATAACGTTACCGAGCGAGTGGGGCCATCAAGGCTACCTTTGGCAGAGTTAACATTGGCATTATTAATAGCCACGCGGATTGTTTCACTATCTAACCCATAAGAGGCGGCTGCTTGGGCATTCAATTTTACGCGCACAGCAGGGCGTTGTCCGCCGGCTAAAGAGACTAAACCAACGCCGTTAACTTGCGATATTTTCTGCGATATTCGCGTTTCTACCATATCCTGTAGCTGTGTCATCGGCAATACAGAACTGGTGACGGCTAAGGTTAGCACTGGCGGATCAGCCGGATTTACTTTGCTGTAAATGGGCGGATAAGGTAAATCAGTAGGTAATAAGTTAGTTGCTGCATTAATGGCCGCTTGTACTTCTTGCTCTGCGACATCTAACGGTAATGTGAGTTGGAACATCAATGTAATGACTGATGCCCCACCTGAACTTTGTGAGGACATCTGTTTTAAGCCTGACATCTGTCCAAATTGACGCTCTAACGGTGCTGTTACCGCAGAGGTCATCACCTCGGGGTTTGCCCCAGGATAGAGTGTGACGACTTGAATGGTCGGATAATCAACTTCAGGTAATGCAGACACTGGCAGCATACGATAACCGACAATTCCTGCTAATAAAATCGCGACCATAAACAGCGTTGTTGCCACTGGACGTAAAATAAATAAACGAGATGGCCCACCACCTGTAGCGGGGATTTTTTCGCTCATTATGCTTTCTCCGCAACAACGGGATCAGTGGTTTTAGCTTTAGGTGCCAGCGGTGTTACAATCTCGACTTTGGCACCTTGCGTTAATCTATCCACACCATCGGTGACAACACGTTGATTAGCGGATAACCCTGAGGCAATGACAACTTTATCTGCATTTTGTGATGCAACCTCAACAGCGAGTTTGCTGACTTTATTTTCCTCATCAACGACCCAAACAAAGTGTCCTTCATTTCCCATTTGTAATGCTGCATTGGGGATCACTACCGCTTTTTCTAATGTAGTGACATATAAACGAATATTGACAAATTGATTGGGAAATAGCGTACTTTCTTGTTGAGGAAAACGGGCTTTTAATTTGATAGTCCCTGTAGTGGCATCAATTTGATTATCAACACTAAATAGAGTCCCTTGTGCTAATTCAATTTTATTATTTCTGTCTAATGCAATAACAGGTAATGTAGGGCTATTTTTACGGGCTAAGATAACCTGTGATAGATCTTGCTCTGGTAATGTAAAGAGTACATCAACAGGATCCATCTGGTTAATAACGACAATTGGCGTAGATGAGCCACCAGAAATATAGTTACCGACATCAACCTGCTTTAATCCCACCCGTCCTGAAATAGGGGCCGTTATTTTGCTATAGGTTAATTGTAATTGTGCATTATTAATTGCTGCTTTATCGATACTAATACTGGCTTCAGACTGTTTGACTAAAGCCGCTTGGTTGTCTAATTCTTGTTGTGAAACCAAATGGGTCTTTGCCAGTTTTTGGTAGCGAGCTAAATCAAGGCGCGCATTTGCCAGTGTGGCCTGATCTTTTGCCAATTGCCCTTTAGCTTGCGCTAATTGCACTTCAAAAGGACGTGGGTCGATTTCTGCTAACAAATCGCCTTGATTCACTTGTTGGCCTTCGGTGAAATGCAACGCCATTAATTGCCCTTCCACACGGCTTGTCACGGTCACACTATTGACGGCTTTCACTGTACCTAAAGCAGTTAAAAATTGCGGCACATCTTCTTGTGCAGATGTCGCCACTTGTACAGGAGGCATCGGTGGTCGTCTTGAGCCAGCTGTACTTCTATTTGGTGTATTCGCAGTAGGGGTATCTTTACTCACAGGAGGTGCGCTGTTGTTTGAAGAGTATTGCCAATAGGCGATAGCGCCAGCGATAACAATAAGCAGGGTGATAATAAGAGAAAATCTTTTTTTGGTCTTTTTGTTGTTATTCATTGCGTTGGTGATCCTACTGACAACTCGCTAATTGAGAAAAAATGAAATGACACAATCAATTATGACATTCTACCTATTTCTTTAGGGGTAAAAATGGAGGAAATATGAAAATTGAGTCAAGGAATGTGTTTATTGATTATATTCTAATCAGTTGTTGTCACTTAGCAATAATATGCTGGAGTTATCTCTTTTTTATAAAGAGAAAAACGATTTCTAGCTAGCTATCTCGGCGCACTTTATTTTTATATAGTGATGATGAATAAACCAGCATAAAATAAATGATTAATAATCAGTGAGTTATTTTGTTTGTTGATTTTTTGAACGCATAACTATTTTGTACAAATGGCGTCAACTATGATAAAACGCAATAGTTAGTTATAATTCTTAGATAATTATTCTTTCCGGTGATAGAATGCCAACCTTGTTTTTCTCTGTATTGAACTCTTTATTAAGAATAACAATTCAGTATGAATAACACCGCGCTTTAACTCTGTCTTGAATCATAATGTTTTTGGTAAAAGCAGCCCAAAAATAAGGGCATAATAGAATAACTAGAGGTTTTTAGTGTCAACTGCAAACACACCTGAAGATGAACAGAAACCGAGTCTGAATGCGTTTAAACAGCCTCGTGCATTTTATCTCATCTTCTCAATCGAATTATGGGAACGTTTTGGATATTACGGCTTACAAGGGATCATGGCCGTTTATCTGGTTAAAATGCTGGGTATGAGTGAGGCGGAAGCTATCACTGTTTTTGCCGCATTTACCGCATTAGTTTATGGCTTTGTGGCAATTGGTGGCTGGCTTGGCGATAAAATTCTCGGGACAAAAAGGGTTATTGTCCTAGGGGCTATTGTGCTGGCAATTGGTTATGCCATGGTTGCTTTCTCCGATCATGATAAAGATATGATTTACTGGGGTTTAGCCACTATTGCGGTGGGTAATGGTTTATTTAAAGCCAACCCTTCCTCTTTATTAGCCACCTGTTATGAGAAAGATGATCCACAATTAGATGGTGCATTTACCATGTACTATATGTCGATTAATGTGGGATCATTTTTATCCATGTTAGCGACACCATGGTTAGCGGCGAATTATGGTTGGGATGTCGCTTTCGCATTAAGTGTGGTGGGGATGTTGATCACACTGGCAAACTTTATGCTATGTCGCGGTTGGATCAAAGATAAAGGCTCTAGGCCTGACTTTGAGCCACTAAACTACCTGAAACTGTTATTAACGCTGGTGGGGATTGTTGCTTTAACGGCAGTATCAACGTGGTTATTACATAATAATGAAGTGGCAACATGGTCTTTAGCGATTATTTCATTAGGTATTATCCTGATTTTTGCCCGTGAAACTTTTATGATGAAAGGGGTTGCACGGCGTAAAATGATCGTCGCTTTCTTACTGATGGTGGAAGCCGTGGTATTTTTTGTTCTTTATGATCAAATGCCAACATCATTAAACTTTTTTGCGATCCATAATGTTGAACACGCTATTTTAGGCTTTAGTGTTGAGCCAGAGCAATTTCAATCACTTAACCCATTTTGGATCATGCTAGCTAGTCCATTATTGGCTGCTATATATAACTTTATGGGTGATAAATTACCCATGCCTTATAAATTCACAGTGGGAATGTTTTTGAGTGCAACTGCATTCTTAGTATTACCATTGGGGGCGAGTATGGCAAATGAAGCCGGTATCGTTTCATCATGGTGGCTTGTTGCCAGTTATGGCTTTCAAAGTATTGGTGAGCTGATGATCTCAGGATTAGGTCTTGCGATGGTGGCCCAACTAGTGCCACAGCGTTTAATGGGCTTTATTATGGGCGCATGGTTCTTAACATCTGCGGCAGCTGCAATTATTGCTGGTAAAGTGGCAAGCTTAATGGCTGTTCCTGAAGACGTACAAAATGCACACGCTTCATTAGAAATATATAGCAGTGTATTTTTACAAATAGGTATCGTAACAGGTGTTATTGCACTGTTAATGCTATTTACTGCCCCTATGCTGAGTAAAATGACACAGTAATATGTGAAATTTATTGTCTGACAATAAAAGGATGCTCTAGGGCATCCTTTTTTATATCTATTTAAAAATAAAGTTAATTTTAACAAAAAATATCTATAGTACTTGATAATGTTGTTTTTTATTTATACTTGTTTTATACACTTTACTCACTATATAATGAATAAAATGTAAAAGAGAGGTGGGTATGAACAGCGTAATACAAAAACGAACATCACAACAATTATCGGTAGAGAGAGTGGCTGTTCTAGAAAGAATGACTGTTCTTACAAAAGAATTGGTTAATGAATTAGCAGAGAAGAAAAGTTTAGCAAGTGCTTTAAAAATGAGTGATAACGAATTGGCTCAGTTAATTTTTGAAACTCAACTGATACGTTCGTCTGCAATTTCACCAAGAGAACAACGTAAAATAGCCCGTTTAAACGAAGGCGCTATTAAGTTTTCTGAACGGCTAAAAGAGCTTGGAGGCACATGTAGAGCTAGCCAAGCTGCAGCTATTTTGGGAGTAAAACGTCAAACGATTAATAATCGGTTAAAGGCTAATAAACTATTAGCGGTTAAAGTGGGAGGAGAATATCGATTACCTATTTTTCAATTTGATGGTAATCGATTAGTGGATGGATTAGATGAGATCTTAATTTTATTGGATAGTTTAAGCTCAACAACAAAAGTATCATTTTTAACGAGTATGTATTTTTTTGAGGATGAACAAGATATTAATGTTATTGATGCGCTTAAAAAATATGGACGCATGAGTGAACAAATGCAAGAAATTATTCATCAAGCTAAACTTTTTGGAAAACATATTTCAAACTAATAAAAATCTACTCATTATCGTTGATCTTAAAATGTAATGTTTCAGTAATGATCTCAAGTCCTGTTATGTCTTGATAGGGCCAATTTTGCGGAAAATTTTCTTTTTTACAATCTTATCAATTGATTGATATATAACAAGATTAAATTCAGATAAACTACAGTGATTAGATTAATTATATTGATGCAACAACACCACCTATTAGGGTGGTGTTGTTGTGAATAATAAATTCTAAGGAGAGTAAAATATTTCTTGCTAGCAACGATTAACTAGCGACTTTATCAACTTGCAACGCTATCTCTTTTTCCCGTGAGCTGGTGTTTACCGCGATCCAGCCTTTATAAGCTAAAGGTAAGAATGCGATAACAATGGCTAATGCAGAAACAGCTGCAACATAATAAGCTCCTGCCATTGCCGTTTTTTCCAACCAAGCGCCCGTTAACATTGGCGTTAAGCCACCAAATACGGCATAGGCCATATTATAAGCAAAAGAGAGGCCAGAAAAACGAATTGAAGGAGGAAATGCTCTAGTACTCACAATTGGCGTTGTGGCAATTGCACCGACAAAAAAGCCCATCAAACCATAGTTAAATGCTAATTGGATACCAGACATATTGGCATCTAAGCTTCCATAAAAATGGAATGCAGTAACAATTAATCCACCCCATGATAAGGTCATGGATGCACGGGTTCCTAATTTATCACCCAACCAGCCCCAGAAGATACATCCTAAGGTCAGCGTTAAGGTGGCAACACAGTTAGCTTCTAACGATGTTGTTCTGTCTATTTTGTAGATCCCTTCAACAATGACACTGGGTGTCATCAAAATAGTAACAACAATAGCTGTAGATAAAGACCATGTTAATGCTGCAGTAATTAAGCAGGCTTGTTTATGGTTTTTGATAACCGAAACCACAGGCATTTCTTGTGCTAAGGCTTTTTTAGCCGCCATCTCTTTAAAGATAGGTGTTTCTTGTAAAAAACGACGTAAATAAACCGAGATCAAGCCAAATATGCCACCTAAAATAAAGGGAATTCGCCATGCAAAATCATTCACTTCTTGAGCGCTATAGCTGCGTTGTACAATAATAGCGACGATAGAGCCTAATAAGATGCCACCAGTAATACCGGATGTTAAGGTACCCACCCCTAAGCCATAACGCTGTTTCGGGGTGTGTTCGGCAATAAATACCCAAGCCCCGGGCATTTCACCACCGATAGCCGCTCCTTGCATAATACGCATCAATAACAGTAATAACGGTGCAGCCACACCGATGCTGGCATAGGTAGGTAATAAGCCAATCACCAAAGTAGGTACAGCCATTAAAAAGATACTTAAGGTAAACATACGTTTACGGCCGATAATATCGCCATAGTGAGCCATAATGATGCCACCTAAAGGACGAGCAAGATAACCGGCAGCAAAAATACCTAATGTCTGCATCTGAGCGATAAAAGCGTTATCACCAGGAAAGAATAAATGGCTCAATGTTTTCGTAAAGAACACGAAGATCACGAAATCATAGAACTCCAATGTTCCTCCTAGTGAGGATAAACCCAACGTTTTATAGTCGTTGCGGTTTAAAGGTCTTGCCGTAGGTTGACTCAACGGCTGAGTGGAGTGTGATTGTGATGTCATAATAACAACCTATATTAATCATCGTGATAAAAAAGAGTAAATAACCAAACCATCAATAAAATTCTTAAAAAAGTTGATCACAAAGGTGGCAATAAATAACGTTAAAAAGTTATTTATCGTCTTTTATACAAGAAAGAATAATATTGTAATGATGTAAATAGTTATATCAGGAAGCTCTTTATGAAGTAAAGAGCATAAAATAAAACAATTCGATAAGTTGTCATTGTGAGCATCTGTAGTTTTTAATGCTAAGTTT
The DNA here is from genome assembly GCF_963885725.1 of Proteus sp. G4380. NCBI lineage: Bacteria > Pseudomonadati > Pseudomonadota > Gammaproteobacteria > Enterobacterales > Morganellaceae > Proteus > Proteus sp. G4380. The sequence continues at coordinate 66 of NZ_CAWPAV010000010.1, read as the reverse complement.
TGTTTGTTTTGTGATTTTTAGGACGGTTTTTATTTTCTTGTGTAGTTTTTTAATAAAATTAGAGGT
>NZ_CAWPAV010000009.1:0-17440 GCF_963885725.1 Proteus sp. G4380 | reverse complement strand
TTTTTAACATGATAATAATATAAAAAATATATTTTCAAACGAAAAAACAATAATGATAATTATTATCAATATCATCTTTTAAATATATGAAATAATATGTTGCCTTTCATAAATAATATGATATCTTCTGCATCAAGTCATTGGGGAGTAGCCTGTCTTAAAATAAATCTCATTATTTTAAGAAGTCTGTATCAACATACTCGCTTATTTTTATTTAGCGTGGTACAGACGCCATTATTTGGTTGGCAAGACCATAGACACATAATTGTACTTCTTTGGTTGGGGGTCAATTGTGTGTATATGGAAACACCCCAACCGAGGCTATTGTTATGAGTTTTTACGCCACAATTATTCTCGCCCTTGCTCTTTCTATGGACGCATTTGCCGTCGCTGTCTGTAAAGGCGCCACCTTACATAAACCTCATTTTCGTGAAGCCCTCCGCACCGGTTTTATCTTTGGTATTATTGAAGCAAGCACCCCGATTATTGGTTGGGCATTAGGTTTATATACCAGTCAATATATTATTCAGTGGGATCACTGGGTCGCCTTTGGTTTATTGGTTATCTTGGGTGGACGAATGATTTATCAGAGTTTAAAGCGTGGTGATGATTGCATTTGTGAAGAGGCTCCTCAACGTCACGGTTCACTCTCTTTAATTGCGACAGGTATTGCCACCAGCCTTGATGCTATGGCAATTGGTGTCGGCTTAGCCTTTCTACAAGTCGATATTGTCCATACCGCGATGACCATCGGTATGATGACCATGATTATGGCAACACTGGGTATGCTGATCGGTCGCTATATTGGCCCTGTGCTTGGCAAAAAAGCTGAAATTATCGGGGGTATGGTGTTGATTGCTATCGGCTTTAATATTCTTTTTGAACATCTTGATCTGTTTATGTACGCACATTAAGTCGTCATAATATGAAAAAGCTTAGGTATGAACACAACCTAAGCTTTTTTATTCTAAACACGTTGATAAACACGAATTAAAAAATCAGTTTCACAAGCAAATTGCTCTGTTTTATCTAATTTCTCTTTTACCTCTTCACTCGCACGCCAAGCAAAAGGCGTCATTTGTAATAAATCAACCGCTTGTTTACCTGTTAACGCCATATTATAAGCAACTTGATGCTGTGCTATTAGCTTGAACCCAGCAAATATTTCATCTTTTAGTGGATGAAGATGCACTGTTGAATAAATCAACGCTTTAAGTTGATAAAGATGGCGCGGTGCGGGTGTCACCGTAATAATATATCCACCTTGAGCAATAACTCGTGTTAATTCGCCGGCATTGCAAGGGGCATAAATACGTACCACTGCATTTAATGACGCATCACAAAAAGGCAGACGTTGGCTGGACGCAACACAAAACTGAATAGGAGCATAGCGTTTTGCTGCATATTTAATGGCAACCTTCGCCACATCTAAGCCATAGACTTGTGGATTTTTTGACTTTAGTTTTTGATATATCTGATAGGTATAATACCCTTCTCCACAACCAATATCTAACACCTGAGGATTATCTTCCGGTAAATGTTCAGCCACTAATTGAGCCACTTTGTCTCGCATTGGTTGATAAAAGCCCGCATCTAAAAAATCACGCCGAGCACTAATCATCTCTGCACTATCCCCCGGCTCTTTAGAACGTTTAAATTGTACCGGGAGTAAATTAACATACCCCTCTTTAGCACAATCAAATTGATGGTGATTGTCACAAACCCAACTATGGGCTTTAAGAGCAAGTGGCTGGGAGCAAAGTGGACATTGATAAGACATAATATTTTTACATATTCCAAAATAAAATTGGGAGAGATAATAACATATCTCCCCCAATCATGCGGAAAACCTTAATGCACAGAGACTATTCAATGCATTGTTGACATATTGTTATTCGGTTAGCTTCGTTTTAATTTTTCGGTATTTGCAATAAATAACGCGATAACGAGCAATAAAATGGCGCCGGACTGAATCAAAGTATCTACCGAGTCTTTATGTTCAACAATAATCAGACGCACAATAGCTGTAATACCTATATAAATAAAATACCTTAAAGGGAAATGACCACCGGATAAAAAATATTTTACAATCAATGCGATAAACTCAAAATAGAGGAAGTAGATCAAAATTCCTTCTAATAACTGATAAGAAGATTCTTCAGCAGCTAAGTTAAATAATAAAGAGGCGATAACATAAGTTTCTTTGATCAAAAAACTGACTAATACGATGGCTAGAATAAGTAATCCGCAATTCAGCACCCATTGTAATATTGTTGCAATACATTTTAATAATTCTTCGCTTGATTTTCTCATAGCTTTATAACCTAAGGTTATCATTTATTGATAACAAATAATGATAGTAAACTACCTGTCGTTAACTTGGCACAAGTTTAATAGAACAATCTTTTTTCCACACCTATTTTTTATCTTTTAGGGCTAAAAACCCCAAAATAATGGCGCCATAATCGCAATATTCATCTTTAAATTTCAGCTTAGCCACTAAATTACCTATACTACTCGAGTGAAAAGGTTAATTTTTTACAGAAGGTAAATTATGGCTAAAACAATACTGGTAGCAATTGACTTATTAGAAGATGATAGAATTCACCGTATGGTTAAAGATATTCAATTTCTAGCAAGAAAAGCTGATCACTATTTTCATTTTGTCACAGTCATGCCTAATTTACGCTCTCTTGAAGCTTATGGACTTGATTGTGATAGCCCTTCAGTTATAGAGAAAAAACATCAAGCCGTTATTTTGTTAACTGAAAAACTAGCACACTGTGTTCAACAACAATTCCAATTACCTAAAGAGCAGTACCAATGCCATGCCCTTATAGGGACACCAAATTATAATATTCTCGAACTCGCCAATAAGATGGATGTAGACACTATTGTCATTGGCTCTAGCTCTCGTAATAGACATAATATATTGCTTGGCTCTACTGCAGATTATATTGTTAACAACACCAATTGTTCTGTTTTAGTGATCCGTTGATAATTGACGATACATTGTTAATAAAAAATGCTAGGATTAAAATCAAAAACCTTTTTTTAATCCCACACTAAAATCAACCATCCCATTTTTGATTAACATATTGATGTATCATTTAAAAAATAATCTTTGCCCTGTATTAAAATCTTTGGCATTAAGATAGCTACGGCCAAGCGCACCGGTACAATGGCAACCATAAACCTCAACATGGTGACCTATTGCTTTTTTCGCTCTTTTTAACGCCGCCAGTGAGGCACAGCGAAGATGTAGCCCTCCGACAATAGCTTGGATCTTGTCATTTCCTGTTATTTTTTTCGCATGGCGAATAATCGTATCAATACCAGAATGGCTACATCCCGTGATAATCACCAGTCCTTGCTGACCTTGCCAAATTAGAAAACTATCATCAAGTACATAATCATCCGTTTCGCTACTTTCACTGACAATAACGCCATAACGTTTATGTATTTGACGCTCTGTCACTTGGCCAGAATAGATAAATCTTTTATCGATAGCTTTAGGTGTCGCTGTTAACTGAAATGAAAACTGCTGTTCTAGCTGCTGTCGGTTAAAAAATGGAGTAAGGCGCTTAAATTTAATAGACTGGCGCCCCATAAAAAGTGCTGAATAACGTACTGAAAATAAATCAGGATGGGCAATAATATGTGGCTTAGTAATAAAGAAATCCTCATTTAAATGAGTTAATCCACCAAAATGATCATAGTGCCCATGGGAAATAACAATTGTCGTTAATGACGTCAAATCAATCGCCATTTTTTTAGCATTATTGATAAAAGTGAGATCTTTACCAGTATCAAATAAAATTTTACTTTCGCTTTCAGTGTCTTCTAATAGCAGTGAAAGGCCAGGATAATGGCTAAGAGCGGGATCGCTTGTCTTATTTTCTAGTAGTGCCGTAATAGTAAGCATAATTTTTAATTATTATCTTATAGGGGATAATGCATGATAATTAAAAATAGCTAGAGTGCCAAATTAAAAAAGCAGTTGATAAGACGCCATCAACCGCTTAATGGTATTACTATATAAAATAAAGAGTCGGCTATCTTGCTACCATCACTGAACGTTTCGCATAACGGGTAATATCTGCCGCTGTTGAGCCTAAATGATAGCTGTCTGCTTCAGGATTATGTGAGCTAACAACAATTAAATCAGCATTAACCTGATCGGCTATCTGCAATATGCCATCCCGTGGTTTACCAATACAGATATGTGTTTCAATACGATCTTCCGGTAAATCAAATCGAGCAATAATTTTTTTTAACTCTTTTTCTGCTGATTTTTTTAAGCATACTTGGTCAAGTTGATCGCCATTCATCACTAAGCGATAATAAGAAGATTGTGGCAACTTTGGTAAAACATACAAAAAATGGACATAGGGATCTTCTCTTTTGGCAATGTTCTCCACTAATGTAATGGCTTTATTTAGTAAGTTATCTTCATCGATATCAATGGGAACCAAAATAGTCTTATACATATCGCCTCCTATTATTTTTTAATTGTAGGATAGTCTATTTTGAAAAAAATACCGGATATAGTTAACATATTTAAGAAATAGATTAATAATAATAGATATGTATAATTCACATGCACTTAAAGTTTTTGAATTAAATTATACTTAGAGAAAATAAAATTTATTTTAAAATAATATATTGCTTTAAATTTTCAATTAAAAAATAAAATAACAAATTTATCTTCGAAATATTCTGACTAATGGTTTAACTCAAATTAAAGTATAACCCTATCGAAAAAGATAGGGTTATATTTATCCAATGACCATCAATTCAACTAAAAAAGATTAATTTTTTAATTGTGCTTTTTGTTTACGCTTTTTCACAAAATGATACCCTATTCCTAAAGCAATAAACCAAATGGGCGTTACCATCAGTGCTTGACGGGTATCATGTTCAAATGCCAATAACACGACCATAAACACAAAAAATGCTAAGCATAGCCATGACATCACTATTCCTAATGGCATTTTATAAATAGATTGTTGATGTAATTGAGGACGTTTCTTACGATATGCTAAATAGCAGCATAAGATCATACTCCAAATAAACATAAATAATAACGCAGAGACCGTTGTTACTAACGTAAATACCCGCATCACATCTGGAATAAAATAAATTAGCACAATACCGCAAGATAAACAGAGACTCGTAAAGAGTAAACCATTGGCAGGTACTGAACGTTTTGATAGCTGGCTAAACTGTTTTGGTGCCTCCCCCTCTTTCGATAAACCAAATAGCATACGACTGGTTGAGAAGATACCACTATTTGCTGAAGAGGCGGCTGCCGTTAATACCACAAAGTTAACTAAACTGGCTGCGGCTGGAATACCAATCATGACAAAGAGTTCTACAAACGGGCTTTTGTCTGCCAAAATAGAACGCCACGGCGTTACTGACATAATAATCGCCAATGCCAAAACATAAAAAGTAATAATACGAATAGGAATAGCGTTAATCGCCTTAGGTAATGATTTCTCAGGATCACGTGTTTCAGCCGCTGCTGTACCTACCAGCTCAATCCCCACAAAGGCAAAGATAGCAATTTGAAAACCAGCAAAAAATCCGCTGATCCCTTTAGGGAACATACCGCCATCATTCCAGATATTTTCAATAGTTGCCGTGTGCCCGGCTGGAGATTGAAAATTTATGCTAATCAATACGATACCAACAATAATTAAAGAGACAATAGCGGTAATTTTGATCATCGAAAACCAAAATTCCATTTCCCCAAATAATTTTACTGTGGCTAAATTCAAAATAAGTAGTGTCAGCACACAAATAAAAGACGTTCCCCATTCAGGAAAATTGGGCGCCCAATAACTAATATAGGAGGTAATGGCAACAATATCAGCGATACCGGTGATAACCCAGCAAAACCAATAACTCCATCCAACAAAAAAGCCAGCCCAAGGCCCTAATAAATCCCCGGCAAAATCGCTAAATGATTTATATTCTAAATTTGATAATAATAGCTCTCCCATTGCTCGCATAACAAAGAACAGGACAAAGCCGATTATCATGTAAACAAAAATAATCGATGGCCCAGCTAGCGAAATGGTTTTCCCAGAACCCATAAATAAACCAGTACCGATAGCACCACCAATAGCGATTAATTGGATATGACGATTGGTTAGCCCGCGTTGTAGAGTGGCATTTTTCACTCTAACGGGCTGAGTAACTTCTGTTTGCTCTTCCATACAATACCTGAAATGTTTTCATATTTTTGATGTTGTTACGCCACTTTTTTATTTTTTCGCCGTGGCTAAGTTTGCGAAATTATTGTGACACAAATCTCAGAATAAGTAATGAAAAGATCACTTTTAGTAAAATGAGTGACGATTTGATAACCAAATAATATCCTTTTTTCATTTTAATAGACGATATTTTATACATTTGGAAAAAATTTCAAATTAAGGGTTGACCCGCCCTTAAGAGAGGAGAATAATTAGCGCATCGGGTTGTTAGCTCAGTTGGTAGAGCAGTTGACTCTTAATCAATTGGTCGGGGGTTCAAGCCCCCCACAACCCACCAAATTTACGCTGAGTAATCAGGCAGATAGGCCACTTAGAGATAAGTGGCTTTTTTGTATCTGGAAGAGAATGGCGACAAAATGGCGATAACAGCTAGCTATTATCACGCTCATTAATTGCGTTATATAGCTGACTAATATTTAACCTATAAATTGTGATTAAAAAATAAGTGTATTACAAAATATTAAACCAATAAAAATATTAGTATCAGTATTATTGACTAATAACAGCATCAATGAAGTTTGATGGGTTAAATATCGCTTTGATTAAGCAATCTTAATGCTATTAATATCATGCTAAACAAAACCCTTTAATGGTTAATATTTACTGTTATTTTGCCAAAAAAATACCACCTATATTTTTATATAGATGGTATTTCATTAAATAGAATCTTACTGCTTATTAATAATTAAGTGTTACGATATTCCGCTTCTGCTTCATCAAAACGTTGTTGATTTTCTGCCGTTGGTGACTTACCCATTAAACTGACAATAACAATGGCTATGGACGCGAAAATAAAGCCCGGAATAATTTCATAAAGACCGAACCATTTATATTGCATCCATACCAGTACCGTTAATGCACCAATTAACATTCCCGCAAAAGCACCATTACGAGTCATACGTTTCCAAGTGACAGAGATAAGGATCACCGGACCAAATGCAGCACCAAATCCTGCCCAAGCATTACTCACCAAATCAAGTACTTTATTTTCTGGATCACGGGCTAAATAAATAGCGATAACCGCAACTAATAACACCATGCCACGACCAACCCAAACTAGCTCTTTTTGACTGGCATTTTTACGAATAAAAGGCTTATATAAATCTTCAGTTAATGCACTGGCGCAGACTAATAATTGGCAGCTTAACGTACTCATTACCGCAGCTAAAATCGCAGATAACAAAATACCAGCTATCCACGGGTTAAAAAGTAACGAAGCTAATTCCATAAAGATACGCTCATTTTTAGCCATAACCGGACCTGCAACGGTCGGATTAACCTCAAAATAAGCAATACCAAAGAAGCCCACCGCCACCGTTCCGCCTAAACAGAGGATCATCCAAGTCATACCAATACGGCGCGCTTTACGAATAGTTTGATTTGAATCTGCTGCCATAAAACGCGCGAGAATATGAGGCTGTCCAAAATAACCTAATCCCCAAGCTAATAATGAAACAATAGCAATAAAATCAAGCCCTTTAAACATATCAAGATAAGCCGGATCTTTCGCTTTAATGATCTCTATAGAGGTGTCAATTCCACCAATTGAGAAAATAACAATAATTGGTGTCAGAATAAGTGCGAAAATCATTAATGTGGCTTGTACCGTATCCGTCCAACTTACCGCCAAAAAACCACCTAGGAAAGTATATGCAATGGTTGCTAGTGCACCATAAATCATCGCTTCATGATAAGGAATGCCAAAGGTAGACTCAAAAAGCATACCTCCTGCGACGACACCTGATGCACAATAAATAGTGAAGAAAATAAGAATAACTAACGCAGAAATAATGCGTAGCATTTTGCTTTTGTCATCAAAGCGAGAAGTTAAATAGTCTGGTAAAGTCAGTGCATTATTGTTTTTTTCTGTTTGTAAACGTAAGCGCCCTGCAACTAAACGCCAGTTAAGCCATGCACCTAAACATAAACCAATGGCTATCCAACTTTCGGAGATCCCCGCAAAAAAAACCACACCTGGTAACCCCATTAATAGCCAGCCACTCATATCAGAAGCGCCCGCAGAAAGTGCCGTTACTACACTACCAAGCCTTCGGCCCCCTAAAATATAATCATCAAAATTTTTTGTTGATCGATACGCTAGATAGCCGATAAAAAGCATCCCCAATATATAGATCGTAAAGGTAATTAGCATTGGCGAATTTAGAGCCATAATCGCAGTTCTCCATATATCTGTTACGATCAATTGCTATGCTTTCAACTTATGCAGGAACGTTGCACTTCGTTGCACACCAATGACCTTATCAGTTTTTATTTAAAATAATTTCTTACTGTAACAAATAAAACATTCATATCAATCCTAGAATAGGTTATAAGCATTTAACAAGAAATTAACGTATCGGTGTTTAATTTTTGTATGTAACTTCACACTATTTGCTTCGGTTGAAAGAGATTAATATTATCTCTTCATTGAAGAAAAATATATAACCTAATGAATTATAAGTATTATTTATTTATCCATCTAAGATAATATTTTTTAACCATTTATAAAACCTGACAACTTTCACATTATTTATAAATTTATTGTTAACAATGTTGCACAAAGTTGCAACATGGCTGATATTAAGAAAAATAACTGGTCAATGTGCCGTATAAGTAAGATGCACGATATGAGGAGCACTGCATGAGTAGCACAACAATGGGTGTTAGACTTGATGAAGAAACCCGTAATAGATTAAAAGATGCTGCACAAAAATTAGATAGAACATCTCATTGGCTAATTAAACAAGCCATCTTCAATTATCTTGAACAAATTGAAAATGATCAGCTCACCCTAACCCCTATCACACAGGCTGAGCAAGATATTGAAGAAAGCACAGCCCCCCTAACGGCACATTATCAACCGTTTTTAGAATTTGCAGAGCAGATCCACCCACAATCGGTGTTACGCTCGGCAATTACTTCTGCTTATCGTATACCTGAAACACAAGCGGTGCCTATGCTACTACAGCAGGCAACGTTACCTGAGCATGAGGCTCAAGCCACGCATAAACTGGCTTACTCCATTGCAGAAAAATTACGCAAACAAAAACAGGGTGTTGGACGCTCAGGTCTGGTACAAGGCTTACTGCAAGAGTTTTCTCTCTCTTCCCAAGAGGGGGTTGCCTTAATGTGTTTAGCCGAAGCTTTATTGCGTATTCCTGATAAAGCAACCCGTGATGCCCTGATCCGAGATAAAATTAGCCATGGCAATTGGCGCTCGCATTTAGGGCAAAGCCAATCTATGTTTGTCAATGCCGCCACTTGGGGTCTACTGTTTACAGGCAAACTCGTCTCTACCCATAACGAAGAGAAATTATCTAATTCTCTAAATCGCATTTTAACTAAAAGTGGTGAACCTTTAGTGCGTAAAGGCGTTGATATGGCGATGCGTTTAATGGGGGAACAATTTGTCACCGGTGAAACTATCTCCCAAGCGTTAGCCAATGCACGCAAACTTGAAGAAAAAGGCTTTAGATATTCCTATGATATGCTAGGAGAAGCGGCCTTAACGGAAAAAGATGCGCAAGACTATTTAGTCTCTTATCAACAAGCCATCCATGCCATTGGTAAAGCCTCTAATGGACGAGGTATTTATGAAGGACCGGGGATCTCCATTAAACTTTCAGCATTACATCCCCGTTATAGTCGAGCTCAATATGATAGAGTGATGTCGGAGCTTTACCCTCGCCTACTCTCTTTAACGCTACAAGCCAAGCAATATGATATTGGTATTAATATTGATGCAGAAGAAGCGGATAGACTGGAAATATCCCTCGATTTATTAGAAAAACTCTGCTTCGAGCCTGAATTAGCGGGTTGGAATGGTATAGGATTTGTTATTCAAGCCTATCAGAAACGCTGCCCTTTAGTGATTGATTATATTATTGATTTAGCTCGCCGCAGTCGTCGCCGTTTAATGATCCGTTTAGTAAAAGGGGCTTATTGGGATAGTGAGATTAAACGTGCGCAAATGGATGGACTGGAAGATTACCCTGTTTATACCCGTAAAGTGTATACCGATGTCTCTTACCTTGCGTGTGCGAAAAAACTGCTCGCTTCACCGAATTATATTTATCCGCAATTTGCCACGCATAATGCCCATACTTTATCAGCCATTTATCATCTAGCAGGTCAAAATTACTATCCTGGTCAATATGAATTCCAATGCTTACACGGTATGGGTGAACCCCTCTATGCACAAGTTGTGGGTAAAATTGCTGATGGTAAACTTGGTCGCCCTTGTCGTATCTATGCGCCAGTAGGTACTCATGAAACCCTACTGGCTTACCTTGTGCGTCGATTATTAGAAAATGGTGCAAATACCTCGTTTGTAAATCGTATCGCTGACACCACCATCTCCTTAGATGAATTAGTTGCCGATCCGGTTAAAGAGATCAATAAAATTGCGCAAGCTGAAGGACAAATCGGACTTTCACATCCTAAAATCCCGCTCCCAATGCAGCTTTATGGTGATGAGCGTAAAAATTCACCGGGGATTGATATGTCTAATGAGCATCGTTTAGCCTCATTATCCAGTGCATTACTGACCTCTGCGATGGAAAAAATTCACAGCCATCCTCTCATTGGTGGTGAGTGTAATAGTGCAGAAGAAGTGATTGCACCACAATCTATACTCAATCCGGCAAATCACACCGATGTCGTCGGTACAGTACGTGAAACAACGGCCGCCGAAGCTAATTTTGCTTTAGATATTGCCCAAGAAAATGGTGAAATTTGGTTTGCAACCCCACCTGCGGAAAGAGCGGCGTTTTTAGTCCGCACAGCAGAACTGATGGAACAGCAAATGGGTCCATTAATGGGTGTCTTAGTCAGAGAAGCGGGCAAAACCTATAGTAATGCTATTGCAGAAGTGCGTGAGGCGATTGATTTTCTTTATTATTACTCAGCACAAGTGGCAAATGATTTTGATAATAATACCCATCGTCCTTTAGGCCCTGTTGTCTGTATTAGTCCTTGGAACTTCCCATTAGCCATCTTTAGTGGACAAATTGCAGCAGCGTTAGCGGCAGGTAATACCGTACTGGCCAAACCTGCGGAGCAAACCCCTCTGATTGCTTTTAAAGCCGTAGAACTATTTTATCAAGCAGGAGTACCTCGCAGTGCATTACAACTCTTACCGGGCCAAGGGGAGACCATTGGTGCACAATTAGTGGCTGATGAACGCGTGCGTGGTGTGATGTTTACAGGCTCTACCGAAGTTGCCCACATTCTGCAAAAAACCTTAGCGGGTAGACTCGATAGCGAAGGTCGCCCTGTTCCTTTAATTGCTGAAACAGGTGGCTTAAACGCCATGATTGTCGACTCTTCTGCCTTAACGGAACAAGTGGTCACTGACGTTATGGCCTCTGCTTATGATAGTGCGGGTCAACGTTGTTCTGCTTTGCGTATTCTCTGTATTCAAGAAGAGGTGGCTGATAGCACGATTGAAATGTTAAAAGGCGCAATGGCTCAAGCGATAATAGGTGATCCAAGTCTCTTATCAACAGATATCGGCCCTGTAATTGATAAAGAGGCAAAAGCGGGTATTGAAAAACATATTCAAACTATGCGCACAGCGGGTTTTGACGTTTATCAAGCAACCTACAATCAACTTACTAAACAGGCTGAAAATAACAGTACTTTTGTTCCTCCTACCTTAATTGAGTTAGATAAAATTAGTTCACTTAAAAAAGAGATTTTTGGCCCTGTACTGCACGTCGTACGTTATTCAAGCCAAGATCTGCCTGCTTTATTAGATGAAATTAATGCGACTGGATATGGATTAACGATGGGGGTTCATACCCGTATTGATGAAACTATCGCTTATGTAGCGACTCATGCAAAAGTAGGAAATTTATATGTAAACCGCAATATGGTAGGTGCTGTTGTCGGGGTACAACCTTTTGGTGGTGAAGGTTTATCGGGTACGGGGCCAAAAGCTGGAGGCCCTGCTTATCTGTATCGTTTATTATCAAAACGTCCTGAAAATGCCATAACACAAACCTTAGCACGTCAAGATGAAACATTACCCCTTGATGCCTCTATGCGACAAAAGTTATTACAAACCTATCATCACTATATGACGTGGTTAGCAAATAAAACGGAACCTGCACATTATCAGGCGCTAGAAGAATACGCCAATGCATCACAAGCCGGAACATTGCGCGTATTGCCGGGGCCTACTGGCGAGCGTAATACCTATCAATTAGTCCCTTGTGGCAAGGTGCTTTGTCTCTCAGATAATGAGCAAGATATATTTACTCAGTTAGCGGGAGTCTTTGCATCAGGATGCCATGCTATTGTCCATAATGCTGTTTTCTCGCAAAAAACCTATCGTGAATTGCCTGATATGATCAGAAAAGCAATCACTCTCACGGACAACTGGCAAGATGAGTCACTAAGCATTAATGCCGTTATTTATCATGGTGATAGTGATCAGTTAAAAGAGACTTGTCAGCAAATTGCACAACGTAAAGGGGCTATTATTTCAGTACAAGGCTTCTCACGTGGTGAGACAGCATTGTTATTAGAGCGTTTATTGCATGAACGAGCATTAAGCGTCAATACCGCCGCTGCCGGAGGCAATGCCAGCTTAATGACAATCAGTTAAACCCAGCGTTCTCTTTCTCACTTTATTTTTGAGACCACCTTTAACTTACTTATCTATTAAAGGTGGTTTTTTTATTTCTGGAATAAAAAATAAAAAGGAGCAACATAATGTTACCCCTTTTTTTAGGTCTCTCTTGAATGCGATTAGTGACCACTACTCATCGAGGTTGGCGCTTGGCACCAATCAAGATATTGCTCATACTTACGTAGGGCAATGTTGTAGTTACTAAATGCGGAGGGAGTGAGCTTTTTACTCAAGTCTGACTGAATTTTCTCTGTCGTAAATTCTTGACGAGGAAAATTAGTGGAAGTCAGCAATTCATCGAGTCGACGTAAACGAACCACATACTCACGAACAGTACTGTGGCTCATCTCCGTTTGTTCGAACAAATACTGCTTAAAAGACATAATGTCAAAGTAATCAGTTTCACTATTACAGTAAATCTCACTACAAAAACGGCACAGCGCAGAAAACTTTCCTTGCAAGGTTTCCCATGTTTCATCATCAATTAAATCTGTCATTTCAGAAATGGCTTCTTTATTGATAACTTGGCGATTGAATACGAGAGAAATCCGATCAAGCGCCTTATGGCAATGCAAACAATGAGTTTGGCTGTGTTTATAGTCTTTAATGTAACGGCTTAGCGGCCGTTTCTTTTGTGTTGAAACAGACATAAGAGATAAAGCCCTGTGTTGTAGTCTTAATAAATAAAAACAAAAATAAGCAAAACTTCTATTTCTCTGGGTTTAAGCGTGCTCGCAGCCTTTTGATTGCTTGGCTGTGTAGCTGACTTACGCGGGATTCCCCGACATTAAGCACTGCGCCTATTTCTTTCAAATTAAGTTCTTCCTGATAATACAGGGTAAGAACCATTTTTTCCCTTTCGGGAAGCAATTCTATCGCGTCTATGACTCTTTGGCGAATATCACTTTCCAATAACATTTGTAAAGGATTGTCATCGTGATCTTCGTCTTGAGACGGTTCACAGCTTTCACCGTAAATTTCATGCCATTCGTCATAAGAGAACAACTGGCTGTTATTTGTATCCAATAGGATCTGCCGGTATTCTGCTAACTCAATCTGCAAATGATCAGCAACTTCCTGTTCTGATGGTGGTCGTCCTAGATCCTGCTCTAACTGATGAATGGATTGTGTCACTTCTCTTGCATTACGGCGCACACTACGGGGCGCCCAATCACGACTTCGTAGCTCATCTAACATAGAGCCTCGAATACGTTGCACAGCATAAGTAGTAAAGGCGGCACCTTGCATTGAGTCATAACGCTCAACAGCATTCAGTAGGCCAATCCCCCCTGCTTGCAAAAGATCATCCAATTCAACACTCGCAGGTAACTTGACCTGTAATCGTAATGCTTCATGGCGAACCAAAGGGACATATCGCTCCCAGAGGCTATTTTTGTCCATCACGCCTTCGGCGGTATACAAATCACTCACAACAAAAGACACCTTTGGATAAAAGACCGGAAACCATTATCCGACGAAATAGTGTTAGCAATCGGCTGAACAGTGAAGCAAAAGCCCCTCTTTTTCACCTATGCTAAATTTTCAGCGAAAATTGGGTTTTCATTGATAATTTAATTTGTTATTGCATTACAAGTACATACTGTACCTTAAGATGGGTCATACTAATCCGCAGAAAAACCGTTAAATAAATTGATATTTTGTCTTATTGAAAGAAATGTATTCATCAAATCTGTATTTTGTTGATAAAAAAATAACATATAAATCATATTACTTATCTTTTATCTATTTTTACCTACAACCTATCAATGGGAATACCTATCCATGATTAATAAAAAAAACGATTGTTTTGATGAAAAAACACCCACAGCAAAAATGGCTGTGGGTGGGATCTGAAGATGAGTTTAATGAAGGATTAACGTAACAGAGACAGAACAGTTTGTGGTACTTGGTTTGCTTGAGCCAGTACAGCAGTACCTGCTTGTTGCAAGATTTGATTTTTACTCATATTGGACACTTCTGTCGCATAGTCAGCATCTAAGATACGGCTACGTGAAGCAGATAAGTTATTAACAGTGTTGTTTAAGTTATTGATAGTAGATTGGAAACGGTTTTGAATTGCACCTAATTTAGAGCGGCTTTCATCAACCTTACTAATTGCGTTATCTAAAGTTGCTAAAGCGTCATCCTTAACATTTAAAACTTTAACATCTTTACCTGCATCTGCCTTAAATTTAGTGGTTTTACTACCAGTAAACTCAACTTCATCAGTAGTACCTGCTTTTAATTGAAAGTCTGATTTACTTACTACGTACTCGTCGCTACCCTCCTTTAAGACAACTTTATTAGCAGAAACCTTACCATCTACTTTATACTCTTTTACTGAAATACCATTCGCGTATTTTGTACCGCCCGAAATGCCCAGAGCGTTTGCATCGATTGCATCACCTTCTGCTTTAACCCCTTTTTTCTCTGTTTTAGCATCAAACAGGTTATCACTAGCAACACCTAATGTGTCGTTATCAATTTTATCTAAATTGAATTCAATCACTTCATTGTCATTAGTACCGACTTGAATGGTCATTTTTGACTTTTCACCACTCAGTACTTTCACACCGTTAAACTGAGTTTGTTCTGAAACACGATTGATTTCATCTAAACGTTGATTAACTTCATTTTGGATAGAAGTGATATCTGAGTTAGAGTTAGTCCCGTTTTTCGCTTGAACGGTTAATTCACGAATACGTTGTAAGTTATTGTTGATTTCGTTCAATGCACCTTCAGTGGTTTGAGACACTGAAATACCATCATTCGCATTACGAGATGCTTGAGTTAAACCGTTAATATTTGAAGTGAAGCGGTTAGCAATAGCTTGACCTGCCGCATCGTCTTTCGCGCTGTTAATGCGCATACCTGAAGATAAACGTTCAATTGCATTACCAAGTGCGCTTTGTGAACGATTTAGATTATTTTGAGTGACTAAAGACAGATAATTAGTATTAATAACTTGTGCCATACAATATTCCTTCAATTTTATTTGAAAATTTTTAATTAATAGGTTTGTTATTACACTCCTGTAATAACGTTGCCTAAACACTATCGTCATTAAATCGAAGGTATTTATGTGTTTTCGCGTCGCGAAAATAGTAAAAAAAGCCAATTAATTAATTTATAAGAGATAATGACTAGCAGAAAAAACAAAAATAGATGGAGAGAAAAAAATAAACTAAAACAGAGTGAGTTTAAATATAAAATAAAATGACAAAAAAGACCCTCAGATGAGGGCCTTTGATATAGAAAGGTATCTTTTGTGTCAGGGTACGAATTAACGTAACAGAGACAGAACAGTTTGTGGTACTTGGTTTGCTTGAGCAAGTACTGAAGTACCCGCTTGTTGCAAGATTTGACCACGGCTCATGTTAGAAACTTCTGTTGCATAGTCAGCATCTAAGATACGGCTACGTGAAGCAGATAAGTTGTTAACAGTGTTGTTTAGGTTGTTGATAGTAGATTCAAAACGGTTTTGAATCGCACCTAATTTAGAACGGCTTTCATCAATGGTATTGATAGCTTTGTCTAAAGTTGCTAAAGCGTCATCTTTAACGTTTAAAGTTTTAACGTCTTTACCTGCAGCAGCAGTAAATTCGTTACCAGCAACAGCTGAACCTGCTTTTAAGTTGATTTGTGTAGCCGTAGTACCATCAGCTTCAAAATCTGAAGCAGAAACTAAGTAGCTTTTACCACCTTCAGTTGCAACGAATTTACCATCAACAACTTTGCCATCTTCTTCGTATTTTTTAACTGTTAAACCAGCTTTTAGAGTAGTACCACCAGCAACACCTAAATCAGCAATAACAGCATCATCAGCACTTGCTTTCTTCTCACCTTTAGAAACGGTAGCTTCAGTGAACAGTTTATCGCTAGCAACACCTAATGTATCGTTATCAACTTTATCTAAGTTAAATTTGATAGTTTCATTATCGTTAGTACCAACTTGGATAACCATTTCTGATTTCTCACCGCTCAGTACTTTCACGCCGTTAAACTGAGTTTGTTCAGAAATACGGTTGATTTCGTCTAAACGTTCTTTCACTTCGTTTTGGATAGAAGTGATATCTGAATTAGAGTTAGTACCGTTTTTCGCTTGAACAGTTAACTCACGGATACGTTGTAAGTTATTGTTGATTTCGTTTAATGCACCTTCAGTTGTTTGAGCGATAGAGATACCATCGTTCGCATTACGTGAAGCTTGAGTTAAACCATTTACGTTTGAAGTGAAACGGTTAGCAATTGCTTGACCCGCTGCATCGTCTTTTGCACTGTTGATACGTAGACCAGAAGACAGACGCTCGATTGCACTTCCTAAAGTTCCCTGAGATTTGTTCAGGTTGTTTTGAGTTACCAGGGATAGATAGTTGGTATTAATGACTTGTGCCATAGCTAGATTCCTTTAAAATCAAGTCGATAAAATAAAAGTTTGCCTATTCATTTACGGTGTCAATCACCGGCAACAAGTTTATCGGCACCCCAGATACAACCTTTAACTTTTCCAACAAATTTTTCTGTG
>NZ_CAWPAV010000008.1:0-4766 GCF_963885725.1 Proteus sp. G4380 | reverse complement strand
TACTAATAACTATTAGTAATAAAGTTTTTTATCCATTATCTATACAATTGCTTTCTATTTCTTTTTTTAAAATTTTTTAAAATAATTTCTTTTAGTTACTTGCATTACTCATCGCTCTCTTTTACTTTACTCTCATATAACAAGGGAGAAAGTACGATGGGTTATAACCTTGCTGAACTTACACAAGAAGAAAAAGATAAAATTAATGTCAACCTAGCCGCTTCAGGGGTTGCCTTTAAAGAGCGTTATAATATGCCAGTAGTGGCTGATGCGATAGCAAGAGAGCAACCTCAAGCTTTACAAAGCTATTTTCAAGAAAGAGTGACCTTTTATCGAGCACGAAGCCAACACTATTCTCGCTTACCTTTTGAGTCGAAATAAATACCGTGCTCAGTATTAAAAAAAGAGATAAACATTTACGTTTATCTCTTTTTTATTTTCAAGTAATGATATAAAAAATGGGCGAAAAATCGCTATTTCTTATCAGTTAAATCATACTATTTACTTGATATATAGGTAATTTTATTCTCATCACAATTAACTTCAACATTGTAACGTAGATCGGTACGAGCACCTCTTACATCCAAGATAACATGATAGCTATTATCTCTTTTGATAACATCGTTCGCATTAATATTCGCCACAGGTTTTGGTCCTAGTGCTTTTTTATCATCCTGCCAGCGAGGTAATCGATTGAGTAAATAATCATTTTTCACTCTAGTGGCAAGTTGCTCTTTATCAAGATTAACACAACTAGCAAAAGGGGCTGAGCGCACAACATTATTATCATTATTCACATTTGTGACACTTTCTGCAGAGGCTCCAAAAGAAACCGCAAGAAAAAGACCTGCACCAAGTATCCCTGTTTGACCAACTAATTTGCTTAATTTCATAATAACCTCCCGAAAATATCCCTTAAAGCAGGACGAGTTTCTATTAAGCATAGCATAAGCAAAACAGGGTATTTGTGACATTTGTTAAAAAAATGTTTTAATCATTGTCATCGTCAAACACAATAGAGACTGATTCACGAGTCGTGTGTTTTTCTCTTAATTCTTGAGCGACCAATTGGATCGCCTCACCACTACTCATACCTTCGGACATCAGATGTTGAATTTTTTCTACTGCTTTTTGTTGTTCTTCATGTGTTAATGTAGGCATTCCTAGAAACATAATGTTACTCTTATCTTAATCGATTTCTATGTTGGTCTTTACAATAATGCAATCACTGAACTAATGATTGATAGTGTAAATGATACAGAATACTTGTTTAAATGGTCATAAAATGGATATGCAATTACAGCAACGTGAATTAACTTATACCCCTGATTTAGCATTACGGGTATTTGCACCTATCGCCTCTTTGTCTTGGTCTAGTTTACTGCATTCAGGTTTTGCCGAACATCACCATAATCGTTTTGATATTGTTGTATCCGATCCTGCTATTACCTTAGAAACACGCAAACAAATTACCACTATTAAAGAGAAAACCGGTCGAGTCAAACGCTCTAAAAAAGATCCCTTTACGCTTATCCAAACAGCATTAGACACTTTTAATTTTCATCCAGTCAGTGATGAAACGCTTCCTTTTCTAGGTGGCGCATTAGGTATATGGAGTTACGATTTAGGTCGTCGCATTGAAATATTACCAGAATTAGCAAAAAATGAACTTAATTTCGCTGATATGGCTATCGGTATTTATGATTGGGCACTAATTGTTGACCATCAACTGAAAAAAGCCACATTAATAAGCTACCAAGATATTGACGCACGTCTCCAATGGCTAACAAAGCACGCTGATAATAACACAATAGAAAAAAAAGAACCTTTTGTCTTAACTTCTCCATGGCAATCAAATATGAGTAGTGATGAATACAATGAAA
The DNA here is from genome assembly GCF_963885725.1 of Proteus sp. G4380. Lineage (NCBI taxonomy): Bacteria > Pseudomonadati > Pseudomonadota > Gammaproteobacteria > Enterobacterales > Morganellaceae > Proteus > Proteus sp. G4380. The sequence continues at coordinate 2,883 of NZ_CAWPAV010000008.1, read as the reverse complement.
AAATTGCTAAAATTCATCAATACTTACTTTCAGGGGATTGCTATCAAGTCAATTTAGCACAACGTTTTTGTGCTAATTATAGCGGTGATGAATGGAATGCGTTTTTAACACTAAATCAAGCGAATAAAGCGCCATTTTCTGCTTTTATGCATTTACCTCATCATTTTGTTATGAGTATTTCTCCTGAACGTTTTATTCATTTAAGTGATCATAAAATTGAAACACGTCCAATAAAGGGTACCCTTCCCCGTAAAGCGCATCCCGATGAAGATGATGAACAAGCGCAATTGTTGGCCAATTCTCGTAAAGATCGTGCTGAAAACTTAATGATTGTCGATTTAATGCGCAATGATATTGGTAAAGTTGCCACAACAGGATCAGTCAAAGTACCTGAATTATTCGTTGTTGAACGCTTTCCCGCCGTACACCACTTAGTCAGCACCATTACCGCTGAACTTCCAGAAAATTTAAACGCAACTGACTTATTACGTGCGGCCTTCCCCGGTGGCTCCATTACTGGCGCACCTAAAATTAGAGCAATGGAGATTATCGAAGAACTAGAGCCACATCGTCGCCATGGATATTGTGGTGCCATTGGCTATATTAGTTTTTGTGGTACGATGGATACTAATATCTCAATTAGAACCCTACTGACGGAAAAAAATAAAATTTACTGTTGGGCGGGGGGTGGAATTGTCGCTGATAGCGTTGCCGAACAAGAGTACCAAGAAACCTTTGATAAACTTGGTCAAATATTAACTGTTTTAAGTGAAGTTTCTCCCGATGACACTTATTGATACCTTTATCAATCGCTTTCAACTTACTTTACCCGAGCCGGTAAATCAGCCTATTGATGCTAAAAAATCGGCAGCGGTTTTACTGCCGATTATCAATAAGCCTAATCCAACGCTCCTCTTAACAGAGCGCGCATCAACGTTGCGCTCTCATGCCGGACAAGTTGCGCTCCCCGGAGGGAAACGCGATCCACAAGATAAAAGCCTCATTGAAACGGCATTACGTGAAGCCCATGAAGAAGTCGATATTCCGCCCAGTATGGTTTCTGTGATCGGCCAATTAGCCCCATTACGCAGTTCAGAAGGTTATTTAGTAACCCCCATTGTCGGGGTGATCCCCCCCAATTTATCTTTACGGCATAATCCCACAGAAGTCGCTTCTGTCTTTGAAATGCCATTAAGTTATGTACTCAATACTCAGCGCTATTTACCGTTAGATTTTCGTCGTGCCGGTAAAATGCATCGCATCTATTTTTACCCTTATGAAGGGCATTTGGTGTGGGGACTAACCGCAGCTATTTTACATAACCTCGCGTTGCATATTACTTAATTTATTATTTTATTACCCTACGCTATCTTTTTATCGTCACCACTACAACTGTACTTAGCTATTTTAAAAAAATGTTGTAAACTAGACTATTAACGGGACGATATAATCGTAAAAACGCTCCCCTTACTATAAATAACTATATTTTTATTATTTTTTTAACCCTCACTCTTATTAAGGAGTCTGACGTGATTAGCGTTTTCGACATGTTTAAAGTGGGCATTGGGCCATCTAGCTCTCACACCGTAGGCCCCATGAAAGCGGGGAAAGAATTTGTCGATGATTTAGTCAGCCAGGATCTGATTGCGTCTGTCACTCGCGTAGCTGTTGATGTATACGGCTCATTGTCATTGACAGGCAAAGGTCACCACACTGATATCGCAATTATTATGGGCTTAGCAGGTAATGCACCCGCTACTGTCGATATTGACAGCATTCCCGGTTTTATTCGTGAAGTTGAAGAAACTGGCCGTTTACCATTAGCAAATGGATTAAAAGTTGTCGATTTTCCAGCTGAAAGTATGCATTTTAGCAATGATAATCTTTCATTACATGAAAATGGCATGACAATTCATGCCTTTGCAGGTGACAAAGAAATTTATCGTAAAACCTACTACTCTATTGGTGGTGGATTTATTGTTGATGAAGAAAACTTCGGCAAATCTGTGCTTGACAGCCAACCTGTTTCTTATCCTTATGCAAGCGCTGAAGAGTTATTAAAACATTGTAAAGAAACCGGATTATCAATCTCTAGCTTAATGATGAAAAATGAGCTAGATCTTCATACTCAAGCCGAAATTAGTGCCTATTTTGCTGATGTTTATAAAACCATGCAAGAGTGTATCGAGCATGGTTTAAATACCGAAGGCGTATTACCGGGACCACTTCGTGTTCCTCGTCGTGCTGCGTCACTAAATCGTTTATTAACTTCCAGTAATAGCCTGTCAAACGATCCGATGAAAGTCGTTGATCTTATCAATATGTTTGCACTGGCAGTGAATGAAGAAAATGCCGCAGGTGGACGAGTGGTCACCGCACCAACTAATGGCGCATGTGGTATTGTTCCAGCTGTATTGGCTTATTACGATCGCTGTATTGAAAAGGTCACGCCTGAAATTTATACCCGTTATTTCTTAGCCTCAGGAGCGATTGGTATTCTTTACAAAATGAATGCTTCTATTTCTGGCGCTGAAGTCGGTTGCCAAGGCGAAGTGGGCGTTGCTTGCTCAATGGCTGCCGCAGGACTTGCTGAATTACTCGGTGCTAGCCCTGAACAAGTCTGTGTTGCTGCTGAAATCGGTATGGAGCATAACTTAGGTTTAACTTGCGATCCTGTGGCAGGACAAGTACAAGTTCCTTGTATTGAACGTAATGCAATTGCCTCTGTTAAAGCGGTAAATGCTGCTCGTATGGCATTACGTCGTACCAGTGAACCACGAGTTTCACTTGATAAAGTGATTGAAACCATGTACGAAACAGGTAAAGACATGAACGCAAAATATCGCGAAACCTCTCGTGGTGGATTAGCAATAAAAGTTCAAT
>NZ_CAWPAV010000007.1:0-3726 GCF_963885725.1 Proteus sp. G4380 | reverse complement strand
ATTATCATTAGCAGAATACAGAGAGAAATATGAAGGACATGATGGGATGCCATTAAAAAATTTATATCTAAATTCAAATAAAAATGACTTTGAATATATTCTTATAGGAAATAGTCATGCAAGACATTATTTCCATTATATTATAGAAAATAAAATAAAAGTTGCTTCATTAGCAGAAGATGGTTGTAATTCAACAAAAAATTATTACTCTTCGTACAACAAAAATATTTGCCAAGAAACTTATAATAATACTTTGAAGTTTATAAAAGAAAATCCAAATAAGAAAATAATATGGGCTACTACTTGGAGCGATAGTATGGATGGAATTTCAAGAGTTAATGGTAAAGAAGTAAGATATGACCCTACTAATGAAATTGTTGAGTTTATTAATGATATTAAAGGTTATTATACTGATTTATATATCATTGGTGATGTTCAAGGTACGAAACAATTATCTTTTGAATGCATGGCAAGACAGAGTTTAATAATAAGTAAATATTTTAATATTCCTTGTAATTCTTTACAAAAAAAGATTATTAACAAAATCAATGATAAATTAGACAATTTATCCAAATCATACAATAATGTATTTTTTATAAATGCTGAAAATGCATTATGCAATAGTGAAACATGCTTAGTTATTGATAATAAAGAAACTATTTATACCGATTATCATCACTTATCAAAACATGGTTCTAATATTGTTGGCTCTTATATTTTTAACCAAATAGAAAATAAGTAACTTTAGTAAGTTAAGAATAAATTTATATACATTTGTGTTTCAAATGCCACATACAACTAGCAGCTATGTACTAGTTGTTGCCGTAGAAATTGCACGACAACAACTAATAAACTTGAGAGGTTAATTATAAATATAAAAATCAATCAACGCGACTAAGCCTTCAGGATGCACTAAAGTTAATGTTTTCCTGTCACTAGAGTCATGAATTATGTTAAAAATAACTTGCTACCATCAGTAGCGATCCAAATAAATACACTTTTATGTAGTGACGGTAATAGGGTTGTCGAATGCATATAAATTCCATTTGTAAACACTACTTCTCAAGAACATATTCTTTAAATGTAAAAACAGTTTTATTACTATTTATGGTTTATTCTAACCTGCATAATTTTTTTAAAGTTCCAGCTCTTTGAGATCGTCCATCATTTTCCTCTTTTATCTGCAGATAACCCTTATGGCTATCTGTTTATGGACGTTGTCTTTTCTGATCCAAGGTTTGATGAGGATCAGGCTATCTGTAATATCTGGCATAACGCGATTAACATAAATATTAACTGAATTTGATGATAGATTTTGAATAAATTAGTGTTTTTATAATCGACGGGGTGAAGCGATGATTATTGCAAAATTAACATGGTAAAAGTTACACTACACGCTGAGTAAACAGTCGCCTTTTATAAAGGTAAAGGCGACTTTTCTTTCTTTTATTTAAATGACTGATAAAAACCAATTGACGAATATTCTGATATTGTATTTATAGCTTATATTGATTCAGCATATATTTAAAAATATCAAGCATGACTGGCAATTTAATATAGCCTTCTTTATCAAGAAAATGTCCCGCATCTTCTTCAATAACAACTTGAGTTTGTAATTGACTAGCTAATTTTTTGGATGAATCAGGACTCACAATCCAATCATTGGATGATATTAATGATACCCTTTTATCCGATATTTTAATTAACTTACTATAATTCAGGTTATTATAAATATGAGAGTTCAACTCAGGTAAAGTTTTTTGTTCACTATTAAAACCAGCGACTAAAATATACCCGCCTATTGTTATATCTTCACAAGCCTGTTCAGAAAGAAAACGTAATAAAGTTATACATCCCAGACTATGCCCAATAAGAATAGTATCTTTATCAAGTATTATGTTTTCATCGGCAAGTTTTTGTTGCCACTCATTAGGGTTAGGATGATTAGGCTCAGGCATCATAGGTATACTGACATCATATCCTAATGATCCAAGCTCTTCTTTCAACCATGGAAACCAATTATCCTTGGGAGATGCAGTATAGCCATGAACAATAACAACTCTTTTGCCTTTCACTCATCCTCCTATATAGATACACATTATCAAAATAATAAGTTTAATACCTGTATACCCTAGGTATTGATAAAATTTAGTATGGTAAGTAATAAGTCACCCACGATTTAGAAATAATAAGATAATCACGGACACAACACAAGCAAGTACTGTTTTTATAACCAGTTATTTTGTATTCTTATTAAACATAGCTTCTGCACTACTCTCTTCACTGAGGACAAGGTTTTACGATACACCTGATAAAACACCACATGAAATAGTTTGGTCTGCAAGATAAGCGTCGGCCAAGGTCCGGGGTTCCCCTGTTCACTATCTTTTACTTTGATATATTGTAAATAGATGGCTCAACCAAAATAAAACTATCATCCGGCTCACACTTTACAGACTTACGCATTTACAAATCTAAAAAATCGATGAAAATGTCCTAGTGTAAACAACCTTTAATTCCTATCTGAGGCTTTGATGCTGGAAAATGTAATCATCTAATAACCACTATTTCGACCTTTTAGGGCGAATAGCTGGTTTCAATGCGCTGTATTCTCATGCAAGCACCACAATATGTTTGCTTATATTGCATATGATGATTAAACAGGTTTTCTAGTATGGATCCATCACATCAAAAATACTATTCTTTACTTATTTCTACCCAATTTACGTTTATTGGCGCTATAGCTAGTTGTATCACTCTTATTAAAGATTATTGCCAAAATCTAGATGTCCTAACGTATAAGCTTACCTTTCTAAAAAAATTAAAAAGCAAATTAAATCAGTTAGATAGTAATATTATATCAATAATATTACTAGGTTTAATAATGTCCACACTCTCTTTTATAACAATTAAAGGAAATTAAAATGGATATTCCTCGTATTTTCACTATTAGCGAAAGTGAGCATCGTATTCATAACCCTTTCACACCAGAGAAATATGCCACCTTAGGTCGAGTATTACGAATGAAAGAAAACTGGCAAATTCTTGATCTCGGAAGTGGCTCTGGTGAAATGCTATGTACTTGGGCTCACGATTACAATATTACAGGTATTGGCATCGATATAAGCCCGCTGTTTACTTTACAAGCAAAATCTAGAGCAGAAGAGTTAGGCGTCAGCCATCGAGTACATTTTATCCATCATGATGCCTCAGATTATATTAGTGATAAAAAATGTGATATAGCAGCATGCATAGGAGCAACTTGGATTGCTGGTGGTGTAATCGAAACTATCGAGCTACTAGCAAAAAGTATTAAAACAGGTGGGCTTATTCTTATCGGAGAACCATATTGGCGGCAAATTCCAACAACACAAGAGATAGCACAAGCTTGTGGTGCTTCATCCATATCAGATTTTTTAACTTTATCTGAGCTTGTTATCTCTTTCGACAATCAAGGATACGATCTAGTCGAAATGGTACTGGCAGATCAAGAGGGTTGGGATAGATATGAAGCTGCTAAATGGATGACTATGCGCCGTTGGCTTGACAAAAATAGTGCCGATGATTTTGCTCAAGAAATTCGAACGGAATTGACCATAGCCCCTAAACGTCATGTTAGTTTTACACGAGAATACTTAGGCTGGGGGGTATTTGCATTAATTGCTCGATAAAATAACACTAAAGGTATAGTCTAAACGGACTATACCTTTTAAATTATTATATTTA
>NZ_CAWPAV010000006.1:0-20492 GCF_963885725.1 Proteus sp. G4380 | reverse complement strand
TATCACTGCTTTTCTTGTCTATGACGAGACCAATATGAGGACGCCCATTATCTAAGCGCCAGCTAACAATATCACCAGGCAAGTAGTCTGACGCCTCTTTGCTAATAGGTTTCACCTTTCCCTTACGCGAGAAAAAAACTTCCAAATTGGGTACTCTGCGGTGATCAATATTAGTATCAGGTCGACTAAGTCCCCAGATACGCTTACTAGGGTAAAGTGCAAAATTGGCTTTGATATCTTCATGTAACAATTTTTGTAAATCAATGCCAATTCCTCGGTAACTACGAATAATCACATCACTACACACCCCATAATGAGCAGGCACATCACCATTAGGATAATTAATTTTACGGTAGGCTGGATCATAAATAACGGCTCTAGGTAGATCCGTTGCATAAGCCACCAGCTGTTTATTTTGTGTCGGTGTTATCGCTTGGGAAACAGAAATGGGTAAGATAATCAGAGAGAGAAAGCTAAATATGAATATTTTCAAAGAATTATTTCCATGTTGTATCAATCGATGATAATTAAAATCATCTTTATTTAATGACTTTATCATTTGCTAAATAGTGGGGTAAAAATATGAGAAGGATCTTAATTAACCATGACGCATCAATAAAAAAAACCGAGTTACTCTTAAAAGCAACTCGGTTGATATCAAAGAATGAAAGTGTTTAACGCAATTAGTTAAGCACAATATGGCTTTTGCGTCGTAAACTGGCAAATAACATATATACAGCTGTCGCTAATAACACGACAAAGAAAAAGTTCATAATGCCGTTACTTGCTTGTGACATAAACATACCTGCGCCTAATGGCCCCATTGCTGAACCCACGCTGTAACTTAATAACATCACCTGAGTAATTGCCACAATATAGCTCGCATTAACATGATCACAAGCTAATGTGATAGCAATAGGATAAAGTGCAAAAGATGACATTCCTAATAAAGCTAATGCAATAATTAACACCACATAGTCATTAGACAGATAAGTCATGCCCATCGCAAATACCCCAACTAAGCACATCATGGCTAATAATAGGGTTTTACTCATCATCACCGACAATTTGCTAATAATAGGCTGAACAACCATACCACCTAAAATAATTGCTGCCATCAACACCCCAATTTGGTCGGTGTTAAATTGTCCTTGATTTAAAGCCAATGGCATCATGCCATAAATACTCCCCATCACAACGCCAGAAACCATACAGCCTACTAAAGAAGCTTTATTCAGCCGGCTAATCTGTTTAAGTGACAAACTTTTATGCTCGTGGCATTGGGGTTGTCCTTGTTTAAAAAACAAAGGAGGTAACACTGCAATTAATAGCAATGCCAATACCGCGATAAAAGGAATTGCCCCTTGCGTACCAATGGCACCAATAGCAAGCTGACCTAATGTTGTGCCACCATAAAGTGATGTCATATAAAAGCCCAAGCGTTTAGCTCGCTCTTTAGGATTATCACCAATTAATAACCATGATTCGACTACAACAAAGATACCGGCAACCGCCATACCACCGAAAAAGCGAGATACTAGCCATACCGATAAATAAGGTAACAGTGGCAAAATACTCACGGTGAATGCTAACAACAATAAAAACAGCACAAAAGAGAGCCTATGCCCTATTTTTGCAATAATAGGTTCGATCATCACTGAACCTATAAGTAATCCAATAAAGTAAATGCTTGCTAACCAGCTAGCATAAAAAGTATCAATACCAAAACTATCCATAGATAGTGGAATTAAACTCATTAAATAGCCTGATGCGATAGCAAATACCGTTAAACCCGCGACAGGTACTAATGTACTGTCACCTTTGCGTACCAAAGTAGTGTTCTGTTTCACTACCCTCGTCTCCACAATCAAAACGGTTAATCATGCGCTGTTTTCTCGAAGCCAGACATTGGCACTCCTTTCATCTAGAAAAGATGAAAGCAATAGTGATGAAAACAGTGGGTGGCGTCCCTAAGTTAGGGGTGCGTGAATATAGCTCGTTACTAAAAATAAATAAAATTATAAAATCTAATGCTAGCGAGTAATTTTATTTATCCTATCCGTTATTATCGTCCTTTCACGGTAAAAAAGTAGTCCTTGGCGCAAATTATTTTTTAAAATTGAGAATAATCTATAACCTTTGTGATAACAGCGCACAGAGCAGAATAGCGGCTATTTTATTAAATAAAACAGCCGTTAATAACAACGCTTATTCTGTACTTTGTTCTAAAGCGGTTTTGATTGCATCAGGGATTGAACTGCCATGTCCTTTCCCCGTAAAGAGGTAAAATTGGCATGTTTTGCCGGCATCAGTAAGATAATCACAGAGTTGCCGAGGAGTAAGCCAGCTACTACGCGTTTGATAGCGCAAGCGTTGCTCTTCGCTCATTTGAGAAAAATCAGGGGTTTCTTCTAATTCACCTAATGTAATGGTCACCGCAACATTATTGGGGATCTGTTGCCATTTATCTTGAGTGATCCACTCACCTTTTCCCCACCAAAGAGATGGGCTAGCAGCAATATAGCGTTGAAAAGCGTCTGGATGATTAAATAATACATATAGCGTAAACACGCCACCAAAGGAGTGTCCAAATAGTGATTGCTCAGTGATAGTGATGTTTTCTTGCGCCGTCTGTGCTAGTACATAGGGTTTTAATTGGCTTACCATAAACTGATAAAACTGTTCAACATTACCGCCTTTGGCAAAGGCTTCGCCATGTACTCTTGGGGTATAGTCGTGAGTTCTTTCCGCTATAAAATAGGCCTTTTCACCTACATAGCCTAGGCTTGCAATAACAGGCAATGGCTTTTTCGCTTGCGCTAGTGCTTCATTCACAATAAGTGGAAATTGTGCATTTCCATCAACACTATACAGCACTGTTGTCTTAGGCGTATTTTTGGGGATCGCAAGAAAAAAGCGATACTGCTTTCCTTGATGCTCAACCTCTTTTTCCATAATGTGATAATAGGTTGATACTTGTGGTGTGAGTTGAGGAACTTGTTGATTAGGTCTTGCTTGCACAATAGAAGATAACATTATCATTCCACATAACATTAGTATTCTCATCAATCAGATACTCTGTAAGTTATTATCAAATGATGGCAGTAAGCCCCATAATAAATGAGGCTTACCTTTATTGAGATAGATTAAAAACTATATTTGATATTTGCCCAATAACGACGGCCTTCATCAACGACCCAGTTCCCCCCTTTATCGTTGACCGCAGGACCTGTTTCATCGGTAATATTCAATACGGCTAAATTTAGCATGGTATTTTTATTAAAGTTATAGGTCATTCCTAAATCAAAGGTTGTATAACCACTACGATAACGAGCGCCAGTATAACCATTTCGTTGAGCCGCCCAAATTTGCTTACCAGTATAGGCAGTATTGGCATAGAAACTGGTAGCTTCATCGTATTGCCAATCAACACGCGCATTGGCGCTATGTTTTGGTGTCATATCCAATGGATAACCTTTTAATGATTCACCAGAGCCTAATTTTTCGTCATCACTTTTACGCTTAGAGTTGATATAAGTGTAATTAGCACTTACTCGCCAATTATCAGCGACAGGGAATGCAACCGCGGTTTCAATCCCTTTAATATTAGCTTTACCCACATTATCATATTGGTACAGTTTTAATCCGGTAATAGGATCGATTTCACCCGTATCGTAGTTGGTAAGCTTATCTTTAAATTCTGTATTAAAGAAGGTCACATTGGCGGTAAAACCATCACCATTATCATAACCAACACCAATTTCTTGGCTAACCGAAGTTTCAGGTTTTAAGTCACGATTACCATACATAATCGCTCGCCCTTTTTCCGTTGATGTACCATATTGAGGGCTAATTTCTCGTAAACTCGGGGCTTTAAAGGCCTTAGCAATCCCCCCTTTTATGGTAAATTCGTCGGTTAAATGGTAAACCGCGTATGCTCTTGGGTTCCAGTGCTTACCATAGTATTCATGATCATCAAGACGTATTCCCCCAGTTAGGGCTAAATTATCAGTGACACTAAATTCATCTTCTAAAAATAACGCTTTTTGATCAGCGGTGATCGTAGATTGTTTGACCTCTTTACCGCCGACTGAAGATTCGTCTTTTAAACGTGCATATTGGTATTGACCACCAAAAGTCATCACATTATCAGGAAGGAATGCGGTAAATTTAGCATCGAAAACAGTATTAGTGATTTCAGGGCGGCGATCTTCATAATATTTGTAGCTATTTCCTGTCGCTTTATCTACACCTTCCGTCTTTTGAACACGCTTGGTTTGCTCTTGATAAACACTTAACTCAGAGTGCAAAATATCAAACTGATTTTTATAAGTTAATGCCCAATGGTTACGGTCATTATTCGTTTCTAGCATTTTGTTTTTATCAAGACGTCCACCACGATTGGTAAATTCGCTCATCGATTTACCCGGTGTTGTCGTGCGTTGTAGCGAATTGCGTCCAGCTTCTAATAAAATGGTTTGGTTATCTGTAGGAGTAAAAGCTAATTTGGCCGTAATATTTTTATTATCGTTACGCCCTTGCCCATACATAATTTTATCTTCTGCACGTAAGTAGCTACTACCATAAAGTTGTAAACCTAATTTATCTTCAATTAATGGGCCGGAAAGATAAAAATCACCATTGATAGAATCTCCCGCGTCACGGTTATGTTGCAATGTTCCCCCCATGGAAACTGCACCATGCCACTCTTTAGTAACAGGCTTAGTAATAATATTAATCACACCGCCCATCGCATCTGAGCCATAGAGTGATGACATTGGCCCACGTATTACCTCGATCCGTTCAATGGCATCCGCAGGAGGAATAAATCCACCTTCATATCCACCACTCCCATTAGGGCGTGATTCACGACTATTTTGACGTCTGCCATCAACCAAAATCAGTGTGTATTCTCCGGGTAAGCCACGAATAGTAATTTCTTGTTTATTTGCATTACCATTCACACTGACGCCTTCAACCCCTTTTACGGCATCAGCAAGATCGTGTATCGGTTTTTTCTCTAATTGTTCTTTGTTGATTACCGTAATGCTAGCGGGTGCATCTGTTTGTTGCTGTGCAAACCCTGAGGCTGATACAACTAATCGTTCTACTTTATCTTCTTGTGCATGTAGTGAATAAGAAGTCATTAAAATACAGGCTGTTAAAGCACTTATTTTAAATTTCATAACAAATCCCTGAAGTCAAATAATGGTTATAGTAATGAGAATGATTAATATTATCTTAATCAATTGACTGTGAGAATAATTTTCTTTTGCAATTTAGTGATATTTTTTAATCTGCATCAAAGCAATTTAGAGCAACAAAGATAAGAAGATTTGAATAGGCATTGAAGTGACAAAAAAAGCAGAGCTATTGGCTCTGCTTTTTTTTGTAATACATTGATAAATAAAATTAATTACTAATTACCAAAATACAGCATAAAGCACACAGAGGATGATCATAATGATATAAGAAGCAATATTGAACCCACTTTGGGTTTTAAATGTTGCATCAGTTAATACAATCGCCCCTACGCTATCATCACTTTTCGTTGAGGTTAAGCTGACCAAACCAATAACAACCGCGGTGAAAATAAAGGTATACATCATTTGGTCAAGGAATGGCATTCCTAGTGGCATTAATTTTAGGAATAAAGCAAAAGGAATTGAGAGTACAACCCCTATAATTGCCCCTTTGGCATTAGTTTTCTTCCAAAATAGTCCTAACAAGAATACAGCTAAGATACCAGGACTCACTAAACCTGTGTACTCTTGGATATATTGGAATGCCTGATCAATGCCCCCTAACAGTGGCGCAATAAAGCAAGCAATAATCAATGCAATCACCGCACTAATACGTCCCACATTAACTAAGCGGGTTTCTGAGGATTTTGGCCCAATATATTCTTTATAAATATCCATCGTGAAAATAGTCGCGATAGAGTTAAGCATGGAAGCTAAAGAAGAAACGATAGCTGCTGCCAGTGCTGCAAACACAACCCCTTTAGCCCCAATAGGTAAGAATTGTGTTAACCAAGGATAGGCTTTATCCGCTTGCGCTAAGGTTGGGATATGCTCCTGTGCCATTGTTCCTAATCCTGCCATCAGCGTAGGATCGGTTGTGATAACAAAAGCTGCGATCCCCGGCACAACAACTAAAATAGGCACAATCAGTTTTAAGAAAGCGGCAAACACTAAACCTTTTTGCGCTTCATTAATAGATTTAGCAGCTAAAGCACGCTGAATAATGTATTGGTTAAAGCCCCAGTAATAGAGGTTAGCAACCCATAGCCCACCGATTAGCACAGCAATTCCTGGCAAATTCATAAATTGTGGGTTTTCTTTTGCTAAGATCATTTTAAAGTGATCTGGCGCGGCGGCTGTCATCTTACTTAAGCCTTCCATTATTCCTCCATCACCACCGATATAGCTAACAGCAAGTACGGTCGTGAAAAGTCCACCGAGGATCAGGAAGAAAACTTGTACAACATCCGTCCATGCAACCGCTGAAAGTCCACCGTAAAGCGAGTAGATAACCGCAAATAGTGCCAGACCAATAATGGCATACATCATCGGCACACCAAGAATGGTTTCTAACGCCAATGATCCTAAATACAATACAGATGTTAAGTTAACGAAAATAAAGAGTGCTAACCAGAATACGGCGAGGATCGTCTTTAAATTACGACTTTTAAAACGATTCTCAACAAATTCAGGAATGGTATAAATGCCTTTTTCAATAAAAATAGGTAAAAAGTATTTAGCAACAATGATTAACGTCAATGCTGCCATCCATTCATAAGATGCAATAGCAAGACCTATCGAAAATCCTGAGCCAGACATACCAATGAATTGCTCAGCTGAGATATTAGCAGCAATAAGAGAAGAACCAATCGCCCACCAAGGCAGTGTTTTACCCGCGAGGAAGTAATCCTTTGTTCCTTTTTTAGCTCCATCTTTTGAACGAGAAACCCATAATCCAAGGCTAATAATAATGATGACATAGAGGGCAAAGATTGCATAATCTATTGTGCTTAATCCAACACCTTCTGTATGCATAATATTTTCCTTTCAGACCCATAGAGAGAAGAGAATATTAATGTAAACGTTTCCACTTGCTTTTTCCGTTACTCCGTTCACAATTTTATCGCCTATGTTAAAAATCGGATCGATAAAGCACATAACAAACGATTACCTTAACTAATAAATCAACAAAATTCGCTGATTTCACTTTATGCTCTTTTAATTGAGAAAAAAGTCATCGCTAAAAATAAACAAAATAAAGAGAGTTTGATAACGATTACAAGAAATAATCAGATAATAATAAGAATATTTTTAAGCGATAAAACAGATAAAAAAGGCGCTTAAACAAACTGTTATAAACTTCTGGGCCTATTATCAGAAGTTTGTAACATGTTTAAAGTATAATGGATGATTAAGAAAGGTGGCTTAAATTATAAACGGAGTTGCGCTGAACCAGAGTGGGTGAGTAAATACGCTGCTTTTGGGTTAGGACTTCCCCTTGAGAAAGCTTTAACGCTAATGTTGCTGCTTGCTCTGCCATCATATGTATCGGATAACGCACCGTTGTTAGCCGAGGATGAATATAACGAGCAATAAGTACATCATCAAAGCCAATCACTGAAATTTTTTCAGGAACAGGGATCTCATTTTCATCAAGCACCGATAATGCCCCTGCAGCCATAAAGTCGTTATAGGTGACCACTGCTGTAAAATCTATCGACTTGGTTAATAGACGCATCATCGCTTGCTCTCCCCCTTCGCCTTCTGGCTCGCCATATTCAACATAGCTTTCAGGCAAACTAATATTATAAGCCGCTAAAGCAGCTTTATATCCCGCAAGCCTTTGGCTGGTATCTTCAATATGGTGAGTGGATGAGATATAGGCGATTTGAGTATGGCCTTGGCGAATAAGGTGTTCGGTAGCAATCCATGCCCCTTTATAGTTATCTAAGGCGACACAACGTTCCGCAATTTCTGGGATAAAACGGTTAATTAATACCATGCTATTAACTTCATTGGCATAAGCTAACAACTCTTCATCAGAAAGTGCCTTAGAGTGGATCACTAAACCATCACAACGGCTGTTGATCAAGAGTTCAATAGATTGGCGTTCATCTTGCGCATCATGGTAACCATTACACACCAGAATATGTTTTCCCGCTTTTCTGGCGATATTATCGACCGCTTTGACCAAGGTCCCAAAAAAGGGATCGGATACGTCATGCACCAAAACACCTAATGTTTGGGTACTTTGACTGACCAGCGCTCGCGCAGCAGCATTGGGGCGATAACCTAATTTTTGCATTGCCGAATTGACAATCTCTATCGATGCTCGGCTCGCTTTTGGTGAGTTATTAATGACCCGAGATACCGTAGCAACAGAAACACCCGCTTCTTTTGCCACATCCTTGATAGTTGCCATATCCACCTCATAAATAACTCTTATTCTGCATTAAAAACCTTGTGTCATTAATCGATGGCTAAGAAAAAGAGTAAGTTATAAAACAAGTGGCATGATTATCAGTGAAGATAAGAAATTTAAAAAGTAAAATGATCAAATAAACAGTAAAAAAGGAAAGCGTTTACACTTTCCTTTATCTATTACTGATAAAATTTATATATTGTTTGGCTATGCCACGGAGTATTTGCAGCTAAAATACCTTGGTTCTCACCCCATTCAGGATGATTCGGCCCATCAGGAAAATATTGTGTCTCTAAAGCCAGCCCCGAATAATTACCATAACGACGAGTTTTTCCTTTACTCTGTGCCAAAAAATTTCCTGTATAAAACTGTATAGAAGGCATGGTAGTAAAAACATCCATTTTAAGCTCACCTTCAGGGGCAATAACTGTGGCAATCGATGCTTTATCTGCTATTTTTTGTTTGTCTAAAATAAACGCATGATCATAGCCATTAGCGGCTTTTTGACATTCATCTCGCATAAAATCGATGCCAATACGTTTTAATTGACGAAAATCGAACCCCGTCCCAGTCACATCGACAATTTCCCCTGTAGGAATATTACCCGCGCCATTTTTTAAGTAGTGAGAAGCGTGGATAACTAAATCATGTTCAAGAGCCGTTCGCTGAGTATGCTCCCCAGCTAAATTAAAATAGGCATGATTAGTTAAACTCAGCGCTGTCGTTTTATCACTAATAGCCTGATAATTGATATGAACTTCATTATCATCCGTTAATGTATATGTCACACTGGCTTCGACGGTACCGGGAAATCCTTGTTCGCCATCTGCGGATAGCAAGCTTAAAGTGACCGACTGTGTGGATTGCGCCACAATAGTCCAGCGACGATGGCTAAAATTTTGTTTACCACCATGTAGCGTATTGTTGCCTTCATTAGCAACAAGGCGATACTCAGTTCCGGCGATGGTGAATTTAGCCCCTGCAATACGATTAGCAAAACGCCCTACCGTTGCGCCAAAATAGGCCGTTTGCTGTTGATGGGCTTTCATATCTGCAGATCCTAAAAGCACATCGCGACGATAGCCATTCACAGGGACAATACAACTTAGCCATGTCGCACCAATATCCATAATGGAGATAGACATACCAAAACGGTTTGTCAAAATCACGACTTGAGCAGGCAAACCATCAAAAGCGGCTTGTGTGGTCATCTGTTCAGGCTTAAAAAAACGGTTTTCATTTAATGCCATTAGTTATCTCCAGATAGCCCGCCCCTTGGCTTGCAGAGCAGACATAAATAGTTTCTTTTAAACCTGTTTGGTTTTTATATTGGGCTTCAACTGCTTGTGTCACTTTTGCGACTAAATCAGGAGTCACCAGCGCCACCACACAGCCCCCAAAACCTCCGCCAGTCATTCTAACGCCACCTTGCGAACCAATCACTGATTTAACAATTTCTACCAGTGTATCCACTTCGTTAACGGTTATTTCAAAGTCATCACGCATAGAGATATGTGATTGTGCCATCAATTCACTAAGTTTAGTAAGATCGCCTTGTTTTAACGACTCAGCCGCTTGTAAAGTACGCTCATTTTCGGTGATCACATGACGAGCACGTCGATACACTTTATCATCCATCAGCGTTTTTTTCGCTTGCAATTGCGCTAAGGTCGCATCTCGTAATGCAGTAACATTTAATATTTTTGCCGCTTCCTCACACTGTTGACGACGCGTATTATATTCGCTATCGACTAACCCTCTTTTTTTATTTGAGTTAATGATCATCACTACCGCACTTTCTGGCATTTTTACCGCCGTAGTGGCTAATGAACGACAATCAATTAATAGTGCATGGCTCTCTTCACCACATGCAGAAATAAGCTGATCCATAATACCGCAATTGCATCCAACAAATTGGTTTTCTGCTTTTTGACCGTTAAGGGCAATTTCTTTTTGACTAATAGGAAGTTGATAAAGTGTTTTTACTGTTTGTCCTATAGCCACTTCTAATGCAGCTGAAGAGCTTAAGCCAGCCCCTTGAGGCACATTACCTGTAATGGCAATATCCATACCCTGAAATACATATTTGGCTTGTTGTAAAAAATGAATAACGCCACGAATATAGTTAGCCCACATTTTATTAGGTAAAAACTCAATGGGATGTTCGAGAGAGAATTGATCTTGCGCATTCTGATAATCAACCGCAATCACACGAATAAGATTATCATCTCGTTTAGCGGCAGCAACTACCATTTGATAATCAATGGCACAAGGAAGAACAAAACCATCGTTATAATCAGTATGCTCACCAATCAGATTAACTCTGCCTGGAGCTTGAATAAAATGTGTTGGGGCATAACCAAAAATAGAGGTAAAAGAATGAGTCACATTATTAATCAGTGCCTGCATAATAAATCCTTAACTTAAAATTAAGTAATAACAACCTGTTACATCAATATAATAGTGATGCATCCTAGGCTAGGTAGTGATTTAAAAAGCGTCCGCCATCAACCCGTTAAGCTAATTTTCTTGCTCTTTATAATGGATATCGCTTACTTGGCGTAAATTATAAGCAGCTTGCTCTGGCGTTAAGTCGCGTTGCGATTCAGCCAACATTTCATAACCCACCATAAATTTACGTACTGTCGCAGAGCGTAATAACGGCGGATAATACAGGGCATGTAATTGCCAATGCTCAATGCTTTCGCCCTCTTTAAAAGAAGGTGCAAAATGCCATCCCATTGAATAAGGAAATGAACAATGAAATAGATTATCGTAGCGACTGGTTAATTTTTTTATTGCCAATGCTAAATCATCACGTTGTTCAGCCGTTAATTCACTCATTCTGCGAATATGACTTTTTGGTAATAGCATGGTTTCATAAGGCCATGATGCCCAATAAGGCACGACAGCTAACCAGTATTTAGTTTCAACCACGGTTCGACTACCGTCTTCAGATTCAGCTTTAACATAATCCATTAATAGATTACGGCCATATTGATTAAAATAGTCTTTTAATTGGCTATCTTTGCGTGCTAATTCATTAGGTAAAAAATCACTCGCCCATATTTGCCCATGAGGATGAGGTTGAGAGCACCCCATTGTTTCACCTTTGTTTTCAAATACTTGTACCCATAGATACTCTTTACTTAGCGCTTCTATTTGGTTATCCCAAGTATCAATGATTTTACGTAGGCTACTAATAGGTAATTCGGGAATAGTTTTACTATGATCGGGGGAAAAACAAACAACACGACTGATCCCTCTCACTGCTTGAGTCTGGAAGAGTGGATTATCGGATACTTCAACACTATATTGGTCTGTCAATAATGCAGAGTGATCGTTATTAAAAACATAAGTGCCTGTGTAATCAGGATTTTTATCACCCGAAACTCGGGTATTCCCTGGGCACAGATAACAATGTGGATCATAAGAGGGAAGTGTCGCTATCTGAGGTTTTTCATCTTTGCCATTCCATGGTCGTTTTGCTCTATGGGGTGAAACTAATATCCACTGCCCAGTCAAAGGGTTATAACGACGATGAGGATGCTCAACGGGATCAAAAATCAGTTTTGACATAATCTTCTCTCTTATTTATTAAAGATTATCTGATAGCGTTTTTATGATCTATTTCAGATAACCGTTAGGATTTTGTGATTGCCAACGCCAAGCATCGGCTGCCATATCATCAATAGAGCGAATGGCTTTCCAGTGTAAGTCTTTTTCTGCTTTGGCAGGACTTGACCAACATTGTGCGATATCTCCCGGGCGACGTGGCTGAATTTCATAAGGGATTGCTTTACCACTGGCTTTACGAAATGCTTCAATCATTTCAATCACACTGGTGCCATTCCCTGTACCTAGGTTATAGATATGTAACCCTGCTTTTTCTCCTAACGCATTTAAGGCGGCAATATGACCATCAGCTAAATCCATAACATGGATATAGTCACGTACACCAGTACCGTCTTTTGTTGGGTAATCATCACCAAATACCGCGACTTTTTCACGACGACCTATCGCAACTTGCGAGATATAAGGCGTTAAATTATTAGGAATACCCTTAGGATCTTCCCCCATAGTGCCAGATGGATGAGCACCTACTGGATTGAAGTAGCGCAGTAAACTGATAGACCAACTCTCATCTGCAATATAGAGATCAGACAAAATACGCTCGACCATATATTTACTGGTGCCATAAGGATTGGTAGTGCCACCAACAGGTGACTCTTCAGTAATAGGCACAGTTTGAGGATCACCATAAACCGTGGCTGATGAGCTGAAAATAATACTTTTTACGCCCGCATCACGCATACAACGAACTAACACCAAAGTACCGTTAACATTGTTGTCATAGTATTCGATGGGCTTTTCAACAGATTCACCTACCGCTTTTAATCCAGCGAAATGGATCACTGATTGAATAGAGTGCTGAGTAAAAATTGTGGCCAGTCGTTTTTCGTCACGAATATCCCCCTGATAAAACAGTGGGCGTTTTCCTGTTAATGCTTCAATTCGGTTAAGTACCTCTTCATTTGCATTACTGAGGTTATCCAAAATAATAGGCGTCATGCCTGCTTCTAACATTTGCACGCATGTATGACTACCGATATATCCCATTCCACCCGTAACTAAAATTTCCACATTCACCTCTTTTGATTTATTTCAAATGAAAAGCGTCAAGCGGTTTTGTTGATTGCCTCAGAGTTTAACAAGTTCAACAAACTAATTTCGTGATCAAACCGACATTTAGTGTAAACGTTTACACGCTTTTCTTATTCCTTAATTATTTAATAAAAACGACCTAATATAACCGTATTACAGCAAATTATTGTTAATAATCGTTATATAGTTATTTTAGAGAGAAGTGCCCTCTTCACCATAAAAGTAAACGATTACATTATACTGAATACTTTAATTATATGATAAAACTGATATTAATTGGTTTTTATCATACCTTATTAACATCCACGCTAATATGCTTTACAGTGAAATTAAGAGTAGCCTCAATAGATGAATTGAAGAGAAGAGAGTGTGATTTATATCTATTAGTTAATACCAATTAGGAGAACGCTATGAAACCCGTTGTAATACTTTATCAACCGCTTCCAGAAAAACTGCAACAAAAATTATCTGCCGTTGCTGAGGTAAAACAGTTTAACGCGCTCTCTCTCGATTGTGCCGATTTTAAAGCCACCCTCGCTCATGCTGAAGGATTGTTAGGTGCAGGCGGTAATATCGATAAACACTTTATTGAAAAAGCGCCAAAACTAAAAGCCGTATCAACGATTTCTGTCGGTTATGATAATGTGGATGTTGCCGCGCTCACTGAACGTCATATCAAATTGATGCATACACCTACGGTATTAACTGATACTGTCGCTGATACAATGATGGCGCTTGTTCTTGCCGTCTCTCGTCGTATTCCTGAACTAGCCGATAATATAAAACAAGGTTTATGGGTAAAAAGTATTACGCCGGATTGGTATGGTACTGATGTTCACCATAAAACCATGGGAATTATTGGTATGGGGCGTATCGGTAAAGCATTAGCACAACGCGCCCACTTCGGTTTTGATATGGATATTATTTACCATTCTCGTACTGAATATAACGATGTTAACCAGCATTTTAATGCTAAATTTTGTTCCCTAGAGATGCTTTTACAACAAGCCGATTTTGTCTGCATTACTTTACCGCTAACGCCAGAAACTCATCATCTGTTAAGCGCAAAACAGTTTGCATTAATGAAAGCTGACGCCTATCTAATTAATGCCGGACGCGGTGCCGTGGTTGATGAAAAAGCATTAATTAACGCATTAGAGCAGCGACAAATAGCTGGAGCCGGATTAGATGTGTTTGAGCAAGAGCCACTGCCAACCTCTTCACCACTTTTAACTATGAAAAATGTTGTCGCCTTACCCCATATTGGCTCTGCGACTAAAGAGACTCGCTATGCAATGGCTGAATGTGCCGTTGACAATCTGATTGCTGCATTAACCGATAATGTAAAAGAAAACTGTGTTAATTTTTAATTAAGCAAAGAATAAAAACAAAAAGGTAATAAATACAATTTATTACCTTTAAACTATCAAATAGTTAACGCTAAATTAAGCAGGATCGACGTGTATCATCACACTTAAAATCTGTGCATGCTGTTTAAGTACTCTATCATGGGCATTGACCACAATATCATGACTTTGATTGACCGTTAATTCGCCTTTAATTTCTAAATGGACATCAACTAATAAATAATCACCTGCACGACGGGTTTTTAAATCATGTACCCCTTGTACTCCTGGTGTGGTGATTAATGTATTGGTGATCTGTTCAAGTGTTTCTTCATCAGCGCCTCTATCCATGAGATCTTGCAAAGCTTGATAGGTAAAACGCCATCCCATACGGCCAACAAATAGCCCGACAATAAGTGCTGCTAGTGGATCAAAGAATTTAAATCCAGCAAGGCTACCAATGATCCCTATTGCAACCACTAAAGAAGAGGCGGCATCTGAGCGCGCATGCCAAGCATTTGCCACTAACATACTAGAATCGACTTTTTTGGCTACAGCTAACATATAACGAAATAACCCTTCTTTAGCCGCTAATGCCAATAAAGCCACATAAAGCGCGATGCTATGAACATCAGGAATGATTGAAGGATCTAACATTTTATGGATAGCAGAAAATATCATTCCCAAACCAACAATCAATAAAATCGTCCCTAACACTAATGAAGCGGCATTCTCATAGCGAAAATGTCCATAAGGATGATCGGCATCGGGTTGCTTTTGACTGCCTTTATTCGCAATTAACACCACGAAGTCAGCAATTAAATCAGACAGTGAATGAATACCATCAGCAATTAAGCCTTGGGAATGTGAGAAGAAACCAATTGTGATTTGAAATATGGATAAAAAGATATTAACAAAAACACTGACCAATGTGCTTTTCTTGGCCGCTTTGAATTTGTCAGATTGTGTTTTCTCAGCCATATTCAACTCAATATCATCAATGTGATTATGTGTCATAATAATAATCTTATTCTGTATAAATAGCCTACCCTATTTGTTTATAACGAATAGAGTTCCATAGGTTATTTCAGGTTCCATAACTCATTGGTGAGGATAAAGGACGACTCTGAATAACAATCCTGTTTAGGGACTAAGATTGCTGTCCAAACATCATATTGAGATGCTATTAACGGTTAATATGCCATACTTTATTGATTAAGTCTCTAAAAAATTACCAATAAAATCCTATAGATACAGAACAATAATATAATTGATAATCATTCTTTTGTGCATTTTCCTCTAGATGGCTAATTAAAAAACTTTTATTTTAAATATCATCTTATTTAACTCATACCTGTCAATAAGTTAAGATTGATATAGTTTTATTCTGCCTTTTTAGCTTTTTATTTTAAAAGCACTAATTATTACTATAATATAAATAATTAAGTGATAGAATAATCATTCTCACTCTTATTTAGAACGTAGATCACAGCTATATTTTTTATATTCAGTGATAATAGAGTTATATTTTAAAACTAACGTTAAGTGAGGTTTGTAATGTACAAAAAAATTCTAGTTCCTATCGATATTCTAGAAGACGAGCTTTCTCAGGAACTGATCACTCACATTGAACAAATTGCTCAAGTTGGCAAACCCGAGATCCACTTCCTCACCGTTATTCCAAATGCAGAACTTTTCTTCGGTATTGAGTTTGCCGCTATTCCTGAAAAATTTAAAGACTCTTCAGAGCGCACTCGCCTCGCTTTTATTGCTCTGCAAGATATGATCAAAGATACGAAAATTCCCGATGAGCAAATTGTTTGCAATGTCGGTGTTGGTAATGCAAAAGATGAAATTTTAGAGTATGCACGTCAAATCGATGCAGATTTAATTGCTATTGCTTCACATCGTCCTAATGTTTCTTCCTACTTATTAGGCTCAACAGCATCATCTATTGTTCGCCATGCAAAAATGTCGGTATTAGTGATCCGTTAGTTGTAAAAAAAGCCCTTTGAAAACAAAGGGCTTTCCACTCAATAATCATTAAAGATCAATCATTATTTCTTTGTTGAATCTTTAACCTCGTCAGAAGTAGACCACACACGATATTTCACATCTACATCTTTTGGTGCATAGACAACAATAGGTAATTTGCTGTTATAGCGGATAAATGCCGCTTGCCCCATATTAGCTTGAACAAAGGCGGGTTTTTTAGTGTTATCAAGACAACCCATCATCGTAGACATTGGGCCATTTAAGTCGCTTACGATATAGTAATCATAACCCCAACCTTCGAGATCTTTTTTATCTAACTCAGCACCAAACCATTGACGATTACAATCAACCATCATCTCTTTACCCACGATCAACTCAACTTGGTAATTGCCTTCGTTTTCTTTTTGTTCTAACTCAATAACATGACGAATTTGATTTTCCTTTGCTTTAGGATAAGGAGCGACTTTTTCTAAACTATCAACCGCTTGTGCGCAAGCAGACAAAGACATCGCTGCAACCAAAGATAAAATTACTTTATTCATCATTTTCTCCATATTCACAGCGCCAAATCGCTGTTAACAAATTTTGCTTAGATATTTTTATTAGTAATCATCTTAATACTAGCATTTTATAATATAGATGCTAACACTTTAGCAGATCTCTCTCTGAGAGGATTATTCTGATAATTTTTAAAGAACTCATTCTTTTATTGATGAAATGTAAATTTGTGATGCACTAACGTGCAGATCAGCTATCTATGATTATACTGAAATAGAGATCGCAATTTCTTTCATTAGGAGGTTATATGTTCTCAGAAAGACAATCACTGGTTTCTCAGTTAAAAAATACCCATCCTCGTTTCCAAGCTCTCTATGATAAACACCATCGACTTGATCAAGAAATTGCTAAATTAGAAGGACCTAATGGCGCAGGCTACAATGATGAAGTTGCAAAACTAAAAAAAGAAAAACTCTATCTAAAAGATGAAATGCAAAAAATACTTCAACAAGCTGAGAAATAAACCGTTCTTTACTACGGCGCAAATATTATTTATCAGCGACCTGAAGCGATGACCTTTTGTCATCGCTTTTTTATGATTAAAAACAAAGTTTCCCTCCTAAAAAGATGCATAATAAATACATCTTATATAATTAAGGGCTAACAAATGGCATCTATACATGGTCATGAAGTATTACATATGATCCTTTCATCAAAAGTGGCGTTTACGCAAAGATCACTTATCGAGGCAATTCATCAACGTTTTGGGGAAGAAGCGCGCTTTCATACCTGTTCTGCTGAGAATATGACAGCGGCCGAATTAGTGGCATTTTTAGAAAAAAAAGGAAAATTTATTGCTGCTGATGGCGGTTTTACTACCAGTGAAAACAAAATTTGTCGCCATTAGTAATATCAATAAGTAGATTGCCAGTAAGCAACATGTTTGGCATGTTGTTAACTATCTATCTGATCAATAAAAGTAAGATGCTCTGGCAATCTCTGTTTAACTTAATTGGTCGTTAATCATCATTCGTTTGGAGCCAACTATCATCTTCCCAAACACTTTGAATTAACTCCATAATATGCTCATGCTTAGCTTCATCTTTTACGCCCGTGACTTGGATCGTATTCATGCTACTAAAAGCGATACGAAACTGCATATCAGGATAAATAGGAATAATTTTTTTTCTTAGTTCATGTTCTAACAGCGGAAATAGTGAGTCAGTGACATTAGATTGTTTGTTAAATAAAATTTCCACACGCATTATTTTCACCATACCAAGGCAAATAAACTGTATATAAATACAGTATTATATAATCAAAAAAAAGAAAAGTATTTTTGCAAAATTTTTTCTTTTTTTGCCTTAAAAATAGCCAATTAATTTATCATCCCAGTCATGCGTTATGATAAAATGCATTTTAAATGCAACAATAAGAAGTGAGAGTACCATGTCAGGTAAAAAAATTAATCGAGAGAAGCAAACCATCCAAAAAATGGTTGCTCTGTATGAACGAGCGCATCCTAATACCGACCCCGAGTATTATCAGCAATTAGTGACATATGCTTATAAAAGACTAGATAAATGTCGCTATGGTGAGGAAAAACCCGCCTGCAAACAATGCCCAATTCACTGCTATCAGCCAGTAAAAAGAGCAGCAATGAAACAAGTCATGCGTTGGGCGGGGCCTCGAATGCTAATTTATCATCCCTATTTAGCAATTAGACATCTTATTGATGATAAGAAACCCGTCCCTGCATTACCGGCTAAAAAATCTAAACATTTATCGGGAAAATAAAGTCTGCTTTTTTTAATCGGTATAATACATGTTGTGCTAAAGGGTGTGTTTTATCTAGAGATGGATGCATAAAATATTCAGACTTCTTCATACCGAGTTTTTTCATCACCCCTTCTGAGGGTAAATTGGTCACGGCGGTAAATGCCACCACTTCTTCCAGTTTCAACTGTTCAAAAGCATATTTTAATACTGTTAAGGCCGCCTCATAAGTGTACCCTTTACGCCAATGAGATTGTGCAATACGCCAACCTATTTCAACACACGGATTAAAAGGCAAAGGGGCATTAGGAATATTTAATCCAACAAAGCCAATAAGCTCTTGCGTCTCTTTTAATTCAACGGCCCAAAATCCCCAACCATTTTGCTGAATAAATTTATCACGCAATGTATCAACCATTGCATCGCTTTCTGCGCGGGTAAGTGGTGAAGGGAAATAACGCATCACCGATGCTGAGGCGTTAATATGTAAAAAAAATGGCGCTTTATCACTTTCACGCCATTCTCGTAAACGTAATCGAGGAGTAGCCAATTCCATCATTATTCTCATTCTAATTAGTTAGGATAATAATGATAAAATAAAACAGATCATAAGTAATAAAAAGAGAATCGCTTTTATTTTTTATTTTCTTTTAGTTTACTTTCTGCAGTTACAGACTCTTTATTGGTATTAACTGTACCTTCTTTAATAGATACAACACGTTGCTGTGCAACGGCTTTAGCTTGGTGTTCAACCTGTTCAGATTGTCCAGTAAAGACACCGCCACGTTTAATTGACATACTGCCACAACGACTAGTGCCACGTAGTTCACCATGCTCTAGAATATCAAGATTGTTTGCGGCACAAATACCTTTAACAAAACCATCAATAATGATGTCTGGTGCCGTTAATTCCCCTTCAACTTGACCCGCATGCATAACACGGATCACGCCATCTTTTACATTGATATTCCCTGAAATTTTACCCCAAATTTGAATATCACCATCAACGTTAATATCACCTTGAAATACAGTGCCTTTAGCAATAATGGTATACAATTTTTGCTCCGGCATAGGCTTTTTTTCTTCTGCCATAACTGGAGCAATAGGCTCCGCGGCTTTTGGTGTTTCTGTTTTTCGACTAAACATTGCCGTTTTTTTTAACCTCAAAGTTATAGAGTAAATAATAATGCTAAAAATTAGGATAAGGGTGATCAAAAGCTCACCAGCTATTTGATATCGCCAAAAAGCCATTAATGCATATGACCAAATAATCCATATTATGCTAAATATAATATCCCGCTGTGTTCGCTTATTATCCATAATTAGCTATATCTGAACCTCCCTGATAATAAATACACCAGCTCTACTTATTATTTTAATAAATAATTATTCAAGTCGATGGCGATAATAACGCCATATATCATCCCCAATTTTGGGCTTTGCTTTTTAGGGAAAAGGTCGATTTATAAGTAGATAAAAAAGAGATAACAATTAATTTTTTGCTAATTTATGAATAAGATGCACACTTTCCCATCCTATAATGATGATAATTTATAACACGAATTAACATATAGCTAATCGCATCTATTGATAACAACTTGATTATTCAAAAATCTTCAACAAATGGAGGAGAGCTAACAAAACAACAATAAAACCATCACAGATAAAATATGAGACATTAGTCACAAAAATAAACTACCGTCTATTTTTAAGACTAATTTCTTGATACATTACTGGCCATTTTTATGATAGACGTTAATTTTTATG
>NZ_CAWPAV010000005.1:0-19193 GCF_963885725.1 Proteus sp. G4380 | reverse complement strand
GACCTAGGTCATAATAAATGACCTAAGATAATATTTAAAACTAGCCCGCCATTCATTTTATAGATAACTCAATGCTAGAGTACTTTTGTCATTTTTCTATATTCGAGAAGTCATAAGGAAAAAATATGGCCAAGAAAAAATTCAGCGAATCCATACAGCGCTTTGGTAGGACCCTACTCCTGCCAATCGGTGTTTTAGCGCCTATCGGTATGATACTGGGTATCAGTGGCGCTTTAGTTCAGTCTTATATGATTGCACGCTTTCCTTTCCTGGGGAATGAAACAGTCAATGCATTATTAGTGAGCATCCGCTCTATTGCAGGGGTCGTGTTTGATAATATTCCACTGCTATTTGCTATGGGGGTGGCTTATGGTATGAGCCATAAAGACAAGGGGATCGCCGTGTTTGCCTCCGTTGTCGGCTATTTAACCTTGATTAGCACCATTAATATTTGGCTCGTTTTGACGGGGAAACTCGCTGATCCTGCCGTAATGACTCAAGTGGGGCAGATCAAGGTGTTAGGTATTCAAACCATGAATATCAGTGCCGCAGGGGGGATTATCACCGGATTAATTGCCGCTTGGGCGACAGATAAATTCTATAACCTTGAACTTCCTACCGCTTTTGCCTTCTTCTCCGGTAAAAAATCCGTTGCCATTATTATGGTGGGATTAATGATTGGCGTAGGGGCATTACTACCCTTTATCTGGGAAGTCTTGGTGATGGGATTAACAAAACTTTCCGCGGTCTTCCTGAGTCCTGTCGGACCATTCTTTACAGCAGGGGGAGAGCGACTGTTTATTCCATTTGGTTTACACCATGTATGGAACGTGTTGTTTAGATTTACCGAAGCAGGTGGCTCTTACGTTATTGATGGACAAACCTATGTGGGTGTTGTTCCTGCCATGACAGAAGTGTTGTTTAACCAAGGGCCAAGTAGTGAATATTGGTCAATGATGCCAAGCTTAACGCGTTTTATGGCACAACAACAAATGCTGGTCACTCTGTTCTTATTCCCAGCAATTGCCTTAGCAATTTATAGAACGTCGAAAAAAGAGAATCGCGCAGAAGTTAAATCTATGTTGGTGACCATGGTATTAACCGCCATGTTAGGTAACGTCACTGAGCCACTCGAATTTACCTTTGTGTTTATTGCGCCACTTTTATATCTGATTTACGCCATTATTGTTGGTATTGGTGCGGTTTTACTCTCTTTTGCTGGCGTGGCGATTGGCTATATCCGAGGTACGGTATTTGACTTCACCATCTTTGGTCTGCTCTATGAACATACCAACTGGATCTACTTAGTGATTATTGGTTTAGGTCTGGCGGTTGTCACTTACTTCATTTTCTACTGGGCCATTATTAAGTTTGATATCAAAACACCGGGTCGTGAAGAATCAAGCAATATGAAAAATACACTTATTAAAGAGAAGCGTTATGGCGAAATTGCGGAGATCTTAATTCGTGCTTTAGGCGGAAAACAAAATATTCGTAACGTTGATAACTGTATTACTAGACTCCGTGTCGATATCGGTGAAGTAAATCAAATTGATAAAGAGTTAATGTTGGAATCAGGTTGTACAGCATTCTTTATTCCTGCAGCGAACCATGTCCATATTGTTTATGGGCCAAAAGTTGAGTTTGTTCGCAATGCTGTTGATGAAGCAATGAAGAAATAACAAAGGATACAAAATGAGAGCGTTATACGATTCTAAAAGTAAAACAATCGATGATCGCGGTATTAAAGCGCTGTTATCCAATGAAGCTAAATATTCAACTTGGTTGATGTTTGAGGCGATGCTCGCTCAAGCTCAAGCTGAACACGGTTTTATTCCACAGTCAGCGGCTGATGAAATTAAAGAAAAAGCGGTTATTGAGAATATCGATTTTGAAGAAATGAACCGCATTTACCAAAAAATCGGTCATGGTTTCGTGCCCTTTTTAAAAGTGTTAGTTAAGGCATGTTCCCAAGAGAGTGGTAAATATGTGCACTACGGCATTACCACGCAGAATATTCAGCAAAGTTCACAGCTTTATATGATGAAGACAGTGCACCATAAATTTATGTTGCTACTTGGGGAGATCATCGAAAATTTAGCTAACTTGGCAGAAAAAACCAAACATATGGTTATGCCCGGTAGAACACATGGCCGCCATGCTATTCCTATTACTTACGGCTATAAAGTATCGGTCTGGATCAGTGATTTTATCGACTGTTATCAGCGCATGAGAGAGTGTGAAAAACGCGTCTTTACTATCATGATGGGCGGTGCTGTGGGTGCATTTAACTCAATGCCAGAAGTGGGTATGAAGGTGCAAAAACGTGTGGCTGAATTAGTTGGTATGGAAGCGATGGAGGTGCCTTCTCGTAACCTTAGTACACATAAATTAGAGTATATGGCTAATTTGGCATTGATGGCTAATATCTGCCATAAAATTGGTGAAGAAGTTTATAGTACGACACTTGAGGAAATTGCGGAAGTTTCGGAAGGGTTTACCAAAGGTACAGTTGGCAGTAGCACTATGCCGCATAAAATTAACCCTAAACTGGCTAAAGGGATCATCGCTAACTCACAAAAACTGTATTCTTTACCCAGTGTGGGTATGTATTCTGCGGTAAGACCTTATGAAGGGGATAGTAGCTCCTATATGTTATTTGATGGGTTACTGGAAGAGGCATTAGAGCTGACAACAGAAATTCTATTAAGAACAGAAGAGCTTTCCAGAACAATAGTACCGCATGAAGAGAGAATGCTACATAACGTCATGAGAAATAAAGGATTAGATAATACAGAGTACGTTATGATGAAAATGGCAGAAAAACTAGGCAAAGATAAAGCACACTCTTTATTGTATGAAGAGGCGATCAAAACAGCAGCAGATGGCGAAGATTTCTATACTAACTTGATAAAAAATCCCGTTATCTCTGCGGCATTTAGCCCAGAAGAAATTAAAGCAATGCTTGATCCAAGAGCCTATATCGGTTTATCGGTGGAAATTGCGGAGAAAGAAGCTAAACGCGGGCATGTGGCTAGCCAAGAAATTAAACAAAACTATCAATAAGTCTATTAATAAATAAAGTTATCAAGTATCCAAACATCGGGGATAATTAGTCAGAGAGCTTCTTAAATAAGAAGCTCTCTTTTTGTTTTTTAACCAATCAAACCATGTACCAATATTATACCGATACAGATAGGGCCGATATAACGCCAAACTAATAATAAGCATTGGCGTTTTGCTCCAGTAATATTATCTGGAATAACCGCATTGGCTCTACGTGACCAGCCAAAAATTAAACACATCGCAATACCAAACAGTGGCATTAAGATATTGGAGGTTAAGTAATCCAATAAATCAAAGAGTGTTTTGCCCCCTAAAGTTACATCACTCATAGGACCAAATGATAATGAAACTGGGATACCCATTAACATAATAGAGGCTGTGACCACTAAGCCAGCTCTACGGCGAGTCCACTGAAAACGCATTTGTACATAAGCGACGATATGTTCGAGTAATGAAATTGCAGAGGTTAATGCTGCCATTAATAATAAAACAAAGAAAGTGACCGCCAAGATATTGCCACCAGGCAAGTTAGCAAAATAGACTGGCATGGTCATAAAGGTTAAGCCTGGGCCAGCATTTGGCTCTAATCCAGCAGCAGTTAACGCAGGGAAAATCATTAAGCCTGCTAAAACACACACTAAACAAGAGAGGATCACAACCCACATACTAGAGTTAGCAATAGTCTTATTATCCGCTAAATAGGCGCTATAGGTAATATGAATACCCAAACCGATAGACAGCGAGAAGAAGGCTAATCCCAACGCATCTAACACTCCTTGTGGGGTTAATTTACTAAAATCAGGATATAAGAATAATTTTAAACCTTCTGAAGAGCCGGGTAAGCTAATACCGACAATAATCAAAATAATCATGATAATAAACAGCAATGGCATCATGATCTTGACGGCTTTTTCTAATCCGCGTTGAACACCCGCTAATACGACAAAACATGTTAATCCGGCAAACACCAAGTGAGCAAGAATAGGCCATAAAGGGTCACTGATAAAACGGGTGAAGATCCCCGTTAATTCACTACTATCAGTAATATTTAATTCACCAGTAGCTGCCATAATGGTGTAACCAATGGTCCACCCCCCGACAACACTATAAAAGCTATAGATACACCATGAACTAAATACACCAATGACACCGATAATTACCCAATTACGTCCCATCATCTTTTTGAAGGCATTAACGGCTTCGGCATGGGTGCTACTACCTAAAATATTTTCAGCTAATAAAACAGCTAATCCGATAATAAAGCTAAATAACAGAAAGACGACGAGGAATGCACCACCCCCATTATTGGCGGCGACATAAGAGAACTTCCAAATTGCACCAATACCAATGGCAGAGCCAGCGGCTGCTAAAATATGGCCTACACGAGATGTCCATTGTTGGCTCATTTTGCCTCCGATTTCATTATGTTAATGATAGAAACGGTTGCCGAACAATAGTGTATTGCAAAGGTGTGATAACCCTTAATCCTTGTAGTGGAACGAGACATCATAAAAACTCCCCTAAAAACAGTTCCACCAGCAGGGTTATAAAAAAACCACCTTACTGGTGGCTTTAGCAAAAAATGAACGAGCTTGGCCACCCTAATAAAGTAGGAGTAGATGTAGGCCTAGAAGTCGATTGTTAGTGTTAATGTTCATGTTTTTGCTTTTTATTGAAATGAATTTGGTTTGTTGCACTGATTTATTGAATGCCACTGCTAACAAATAACTATTTTGTTATATCATAAAAACAAATTAATGAAAGCCCTTTTTTTAAAAAACTTGATAACGTTTTGATAACTTTTGCTCAGAAAATCTTGTCGACAAAAATGTCGATATAACCTTGGTAGCCAGTGACAGAAATACTATCTACTTATTTTTACATGGTTTTTTACTTGGCATAAATCGTGCTTAGTTGGATGTTCTTTATGACTCTTTTACTCCCTAGTTAGGGGAAAGGATATCAAATGAACAAAATCAACTCCGTCTGTCCTTATTGTGGCGCTGGCTGCAAAATCAATCTCTGTGTCGAAAATGGTCGAATAATCAAAGCTGAAGGTGCCAATGGTGTCACTAATCAAGGCGAGCTTTGTTTAAAAGGTCTCTATGG
This sequence comes from Proteus sp. G4380, assembly GCF_963885725.1. NCBI lineage: Bacteria > Pseudomonadati > Pseudomonadota > Gammaproteobacteria > Enterobacterales > Morganellaceae > Proteus > Proteus sp. G4380. The sequence goes on along the minus strand of NZ_CAWPAV010000005.1, from coordinate 14,018 downwards.
ATGGGATTTTTTAAATGACAATAAATTACTGACAGCCAGAATTCATCAACCGATGATCCGCCGACAAAAAGGGGCTGATTTTGAAATTGTCAGTTGGGATGAAGCGATTGAGTTTACGGCTAAAAAGTTACTCGCAATTAAAGAGAAATACGGTGCTAAATCTATTATGTGCACCGGCTCCTCTCGGGGTACAGGTAACGAAACCAATTTTGTGATGCAAAAATTTGCTCGTGCTGTATTGGGTAATAATAATGTTGATTGCTGTGCCCGTGTTTGTCATGGCCCTTCTGTTGCTGGTTTACAAGAAACACTAGGCAATGGGGCAATGAGTAATTCCATTGCTGATATTGAAGATTCAGATTGTTTGTTGGTGTTTGGTTATAACTGTGCCGATTCTCACCCTATTGTGGCGCGTCGTGTGGTGAAAGCGAAACAAAAAGGGGCCAAAATTATTGTTTGTGATCCCCGAAAAATAGAAACAGCGAAGATTGCTAATCAATATCTTCCCTTAAAGAATGGCACCAATATGGCGTTAGTTAATGCATTTGCCTATACGCTGATTGATGAAGATCTTTATGACAAAGAATATGTGAGTCGTTACACCGAAGGTTTTGAAGAATATAAAAAACAGCTGGTGGATTATAGCCCTGAAGCAGTAGAACGTATTGTTGGGGTTTCTGCAAGCGAGATCCGCCAAGCTATGCGCACTTATGCAGCCGCAAAAACAGCCACCATTATGTGGGGAATGGGGGTAACACAATTTGGTCAAGCGGTAGATGTTGTGAAAGGGCTAGCGAGTTTAGCGTTATTGACGGGTAATTTAGGCAAACCACATGCAGGGGTTGCTCCTGTTCGCGGGCAAAATAATGTACAAGGTGCTTGTGATATGGGGGTTTTACCCAATATGTTCCCCGGCTATCAAAGTGTGACAGATGAAGGTATTCGTCAAAAATTTGCTCAAGCTTGGCATATTCCGGTTGAAAAACTCGATCCGCAAGTGGGTTATCGCATTACTGAAGTCCCTCATTTAGCCATTGAAGGTAAAGTAAAAGCTTATTACATCATGGGAGAAGATCCACTTCAAACTGAGGCAGATTTAGGTCTGGTTAGAAAAGGTTTTCAAGCGCTCGATTTTATTGTGGTTCAAGATATCTTTATGACGAAAACGGCAGAGCAAGCAGATGTCATTTTACCTTCTACCAGTTGGGGTGAGCACGGTGGTATTTTTACTTGTGCTGATAGAGGTTTTCAACGTTTTGAACAGGCAGTACAAGCACGTGGTAACGTTAAACGTGATTGGGAAATCATTAGTTTATTAGCCACGGCTATGGGCTATCCAATGTCTTATACAGATAATGAAGAAATTTGGCATGAGGTAAGAGCATTATGTCCGCTATTTTTCGGTGCGACCTATGAAAAATTAGCGGGATTAGCCCATATACAATGGCCTTGTCCTGAACTCGATCATCCGGGAACACCCTATTTATATTCAGATAATCGATTCACAACACCATCAGGTAAAGGCCAGCTTTTTGCTACCGCATGGCGCGCTCCCGCAGAGTTGCCTGATGATGAGTATCCAATGATTTTATCAACGGTACGTGAGGTAGGGCACTACTCTTGTCGCTCAATGACGGGTAATTGTAAAGCATTAGCATCATTAGCAGATGAACCGGGGTATGTGCAAATTCACCCTGATATTGCTAAAGCGGCAGGTATTGCTGATCAAGAAATTGTTTGGGTTGCATCTCGTCGAGGTAAGGTGCTGTCACGGTGTAATTTAAACGAAACCGTTAATAAACAAGCTATTTATATGACTTATCAATGGTGGATTGGTGCATGTAACGAACTGACACAAGATAATCTCGATCCTGTTTCAAAAACCCCAGAAACTAAATATTGTGCTGCACGAGTGGTGAAGATTGACGATCAAAAATGGGCAGAAAGCCAAGTCGCTCAAGATAATCACGCCATGAGAAGTCGTTTAATTAATTTAGTCGAGCAAGCAAAAACAGCGACACACTAAATTAATCACTCAAGAGAAATATAACAAAATCAATGGAGGCTATTTGGCCTCCATTTTTATTCTGTTTATTTATCATCATGTTATATCAATTTGGTCATTGTTTGATCTTCTTCACAGATCGTAGTTTTTCTGATTGAGAAATAAAACTCCGTAAAATAATATAATTCGGAGTTACATTTCAAAAAAAAGAGAGCAGTGAGTTCAACATGGCACTAATTGAAAAGATGACTAAAGATATTCAACAAAAAGGTGGGTTAATTGTTTCTTGCCAACCTGTTGATAATAGTCCAATGGATAAACCTGACATTGTAGCCGCAATGGCTCAAGCAGCAGTAAATGCAGGTGCCGTCGCAGTACGTATTGAAGGAATTGATAATTTAAAAGCAACACGTCCTCTTATTGATGTGCCAATTATTGGAATTGTAAAACGTGATTTGCCTGATAGCCCTGTCAGGATCACGCCTTGGTTAAATGATATTGAAGCATTGGCCGCAGCTGGTGCTGATATTATCGCTTTTGATGGTACTGATCGCCTACGCCCAGTTCCCGTGAAAGCATTGCTAGAGCATGTTCATCGTTTAGGAAAACTAGCGATGGCAGATTGTGCCACTTTTAATGAAGGGATGTATTGTCATCAACTCGGTACTGAATTTATTGGCTCAACGATGTCAGGTTATACCGGTGGGGAAATACCAAAATTACCCGATCTTCAACTGGTGACCGCATTAGCAGAGCAAGGATGTCGAGTGATTGCGGAAGGGCGTTATAACACACCAATGATGGCGGCAAGGGGTATGCAAGCGGGAGCTTGGGCTGTCACCGTTGGCTCTGCATTAACTCGTCTTGAACATGTCTGTGAGTGGTTTACTCAGGCATTAAAGTGGCAGCAGGAGTTAGATAGATGAATACATTAGCGATTGATATTGGAGGAACCAAAATCTCGGCAGCATTAATTAGCCGAGATAACCAATTGACACAACATCGACAAATAGCAACACCAGCAAGTCCATCTCCAACACAACTTTATGAAGCATTAGTTAGCATTATTACACCATTAAAAAACCATGCCGATAGTGTTGCCGTTGCATCAACAGGGATCATTTGTAATGGCATTTTAACCGCATTAAACCCCGATAATTTAGGTGGATTAAACGATTTTCCTTTAATGGAAACACTATCAACCCTTACCGGATCACCTTGTTGGTTACTTAATGATGCCCAAGCTGCCACATGGGCTGAGTATTATCATCGTCGTGACACTATATCTGATATGGCGTTTATTACGGTCTCAACCGGCGTTGGCGGAGGCATTGTTCAGCAAGGGCAGCTACTAATAGGAAAACGTGGTCTTGCAGGCCATTTAGGTCATACCTTAGCTGATCCTCGAGGCCCTCGTTGTGGATGTGGCCGCTATGGTTGTGTTGAAGCCATCGCATCGGGGCGTGCGATTGCCTCACAGGCTGAAGGGGAACTTGCTGGTAAAGATGCTAAGGCAATTTTCAGCGCTTTTCATCAGGGAAACTTACAGGCTACCACCATTATTAAACGCTCTGCCAACACCATAGCTAATTTGATCACAAATATTAAAGCTACAACAGATGCTGATTGTGTTGTGCTTGGTGGCAGTGTGGGGCTTGCTAACGGCTATCTCGAATTGGTTCAAGTTGCTATGGCACAACAACCATTAGCATTACAAGTGCCGATTGTATCAGCTCACTATCATCATGATGCTGGATTATGGGGCGCAGCCCTATGGTCTAGAGAGCAATAAAAAAACTGTCGTAAAACTTACCTTTTACCCTACATATGGCAGGACTAAAAAATGCAATTACATGATTTTGGTTTTATTAACTATGCAGTGCTGTTTGGCTATTTGGCAGCTATGTTACTCGTGGGTGTTTATTTTTCTAAACGTCAAAAAACTGCGGATGACTATTTCCGTGGTGGAGGGCGAGTTCCTGGGTGGGCCGCTGGAGTGTCTGTATTTGCGACCACATTAAGCTCGATTACATTTATGTCCATTCCTGCTAAAGCTTATACTTCTGATTGGACCTTTATTATTGGACAGTATTTAGCTATTGCAATTTTACCTTTAGTTTTTTATTTCTATATTCCTTTTTTTAGAAAATTAAAAATCACCTCCGCTTATGAATATCTAGAAGCTCGTTTTGATGTTCGTAGTCGTTTGTTTGCTAGCCTTTCATTTATGTTATTCCATATTGGGCGTGTTGCTATTATTACTTATTTAACCGTACTAGCTTTACGTCCTTTTATGGGGATTGATCCGGTCGTGTTAATCGTATTAATAAGCTTATTATGCATTCTTTATACTTGGATGGGGGGCATTGAAGGCGTTATTTGGACGGATGTTATTCAAGGTTTATTACTTTCTGGTGGTGCTGTACTGATCTTTATTATGATCTGTTTTAAAGTTGATGGTGGTATTAGCGAAATTTTTACTACTACAGCACAAGCAGATAAATTCTTTCCTACCACACAATGGCGCTGGAGTTGGACAGATAGCACTATTCCTGTATTAATGATTGGGTTTTTATTTGCCAATATTCAGCAATTTACTGCTAGTCAGGATGTTGTGCAGCGCTATATCGTTACCGATTCTATTAAAGAAACTAAACGTACATTGATAACTAACGCTAAATTAGTGGCTATTATTCCTATTTTCTTTTTTGCCATCGGCTCTGCATTGTTTGTTTACTACCAACAAAACCCAAGCTTATTACCCGCAGGATTTAATACGGGGGGAATTTTGCCACTATTTATCGTGACGGAAATGCCTATCGGTATTGCAGGGTTAATTATTGCAGCTATTTTTGCTGCTGCACAATCAAGTATTTCTAGTAGTTTAAATAGTATTTCAAGTTGCTTTAATTCTGATATTTATACTCGTCTTAGTAAATCATCCCCTAGTCCTGAACAAAAAATGAAAGTCGCAAAGTTAGTTATTATTGTGGCAGGGATATTCAGTAGTTTAGCGGCAATTTGGTTAGTTTTATCCGATGAAGCTGAAATTTGGGATGCATTTAATAGCCTTATAGGTCTTATGGGCGGACCAATGACAGGCCTATTTATGCTGGGAATTTTTGTAAAACGTGCTAATGCCGGTAGCGCCGTTGTTGGGATCATCGTGAGTATTATTGCAGTATTGGCTGCACGTTATGGCAGTGATCTTAACTTCTTCTTCTATGGAGTCATTGGTTCAATGTCAGTGGTGATTGCAGGAACCATTACGGCACCACTTTTCGCACCAGCAAAACAGCTTTCCTTAGATGACAGTGAAACATCAGAGAACTAAGAAGGAATAATCTATGTTATTTGGACATTTATCTGATTTGGCGACTATGCCAGAAATGAATCCAGCGTTACGTCATGCAATGGAAAAAGCATTAGCATTTGATCCCGCGTCACTTGCACCGGGCAGCTATAAAATTGATGGTGAGACGTTGTTTATGAATGTTATGACTTTTGAAACCGTGCCTCGTGAGCAAAAACAAGCCGAATTGCATCAGCGTTATATCGATATTCAGATCTTACTATCAGGTGAAGAGACAATTGATTTTGGAATACAAGGTTCGGCACAAGATGTGACACCTTATAATGAAACGGATGATTATCAGTTGACTGATAACATCATACATCGTCAAACATTATCCCTTACACCAAATATGTTCGCCATTTTTATGCCTTATGAGCCACATAAGCCAGGTATTGCGCAGAAAAATGAGGCCAGTACATTAAAGAAAGTGGTTATTAAACTAGATGTTGCCGCGTTAACTCACTAATCATTATTATTTAATAAAACGCTTTATTTCTCATGTATCAGTTAGTTGGAGTTATAGTGATACTGAGAATAAGGCGTTTTGTTATTATCACATTATTGTCTTAACAAGGCTTTTTTTAACCTGTTGGAATTGGTACTCTTGTGGGCAAAATTCTATTCTCGTGTATTTGCTGCAAGCAAGGATAATGTCCATGACAGAACAGGCAACAACTCGATTAAAGCCGGGTAAAATACTTGATACGCTAGGCGCTATGAAAAATAGCTTAACTCGCGTATCGCAACGTATTGCAGACTATATCCTGTTCCATCCTACGGAAGTGACTCAGTTGTCTATTGCCCAACTCTCTCAAGCAACCAAAGCAGGTGAAGCGACGGTTGTCCGCTTTTGTCGGACATTGGGTTATAAAGGTTTTCAAGACTTTAAAATGGATTTGGCGATTGAAATGGCAACATCAGATAATGATGAATCGCCAATCCTTGATGCAGAAGTCAGTCACCAAGATGATATCCATACTATTGGCCTAAAATTGCAAGCAACAATAAATAATGTGTTATCAGAAACATTAAATTTACTCGATATGCAACAAGTGCAAGGGGCGGTCAATGCACTATTATCAGCAAACTATGTTTTTATCTGCGGCGTTGGCTCTTCGGGGATCACTGCGGAAGATCTGAAAAATAAACTTATGCGTATTGGTTATCGTGTTGATGCCGTAACTAATAACCACTTTATGTATATGCAAGCCTCATTATTAAAATCTGGTGATGTCGCTATCGGTATTAGTCATTCGGGTAATTCATTAGAAACGGTTCATGCATTGAAATTGGCTAAAGAAGCGGGCGCAAGCACGATTGCATTGACGCATAATTTAGGCTCACAAATTATGGAATATGCAGATCATCATTTAATTAATGGTAATCGACAAGGGAAATTACAAGGCGATTCTATTGGCACAAAAACAGCACAACTTTTTGTTTTAGATTTGCTTTATACCTTGTTAGTTCAGGCTAAGCCTGAAACAGTAAAAGAGCAGAAATTACGTACTCTCAATGCGTTAAAACAGACGCATTCAGCATAAGTTTATTGCTATTTTAAAGCATCTTGAGCAGAAAGTAGCTAAAGATCACAGTTTTACCTTTCTCTTTCCTTCAGGGCTATTTTCGTTATTGCGTTATGACTAGTCGCACTCTAATATAGAGTTAAACTCCATAAGTTAATTAATAAAGAAATTAATCTCCATAGGAAGTGATCATGAACAAACTCTCTGGACTGATTGCCGCGCCTCATACTCCTTTTGCTGCGGACGGTAGTGTTAATTACCCTGTTATTGATGATATTGCTAAGCACCTAATTACGACTGGGGTAACAGGGGCTTATGTCTTAGGTACTACTGGTGAAGGTATACATTGCTCGGTTGAAGAGCGTAAAAAAGTTGCTGAACGTTGGGTTACAGCGAGTCAGGGACAACTTGATCTTATTATTCATACTGGTGCATTAAGTATTGCTGATACGTTAGAACTTGCTCGTCATGCTGAAACATTAGATATTAAAGCCACATCAGTGATTGGCCCTTGCTTCTTTAAACCTAGTCATGTTGATGATTTAGTAGAATATTGTCGTTTAGCAGCGGCAAGTGCACCCTCAAAAGGTTTCTACTATTATCATTCCACCATGTCAGGATTAAGCATTGATATGGAAAAGTTTTTACAAGCAGCAGGTAAAGTGATCCCCAATTTATCTGGCATGAAATTTAACTCCCCTGATATGTATGAATTTCAGCGTTGCTTACGGGTAGAGGGAGGCAAATATGATATTCCATTTGGCGTTGATGAATTTATTCCGGCAGGATTAGCTTGCGGTGCATTAAGCGCTGTAGGTAGCACCTATAACTACGCTGCACCGTTATATCTTGAGTTAATTGAGAAATTTAATCAGGGTGATCATCAAGGTGTGGCAGATTGCATGGATAAAGTTATCGCTATTATTCGAGTTTTAGTCGAATACGGTGGCGTTGCTGCAGGCAAAGTAGCAATGCAATTGCATGGTATTGATGTTGGCGCTCCTCGTCGTCCTTTACGCCCACTGACTGCTGAACAAAAAGCAGATGCACTGGCGAAATTTAAGGCGGCAAATTTCTTATCATAAATTGCGTTTTGCTTAGAGCATAACATTGTAGATAAACCTATCCTTTAACATCTCCCCCATTGGATGTGACAGTGGCTTTCGCTTGAGAGCCACTTTTTTATTATCTACTTTATGACTTGATTTTAAGTACCATTCAATTCAATGTATTAATAACAATCTTCGTTACCGAGGTTTATCGATGGCCTATTCATTTTTAACCCAAGCAACAGTTAAAAAATTATCGCGCAATGAAAAGTGGTTACAACAGATTAATAATGAAGATATTATCGATTTGAGTTTAAATGCGGGGCAGCTCATTATTGATAAACCAAAGGTGGATGAGGATTTTATCCCTTTTAGCCAACAATTAGATGTTTATTGTCAGCAAATTGCTCAGCAATTTCCTTTTATAGCGGTGACTCCACAATTACAACTTCATTGCACTTTGTTGACCATTTTTAATCAACCTATAGCGTTATTTGAGCCTCAGAAATTAATGTTACTGGCTTGGTGTCAAAAAATAACGAATATCTTTAATAAGATAGGAAAGATTGAGATCCTATTTAATGATATTATTTTAACGACTAATGGAAGCGTGATATTAATAGGTGTATCAAAAACATTAACGCAGTTTAGACAACAGGTTTACCAGCAAATCCCCATTGATCATCATCTGCATAAAAATATTATTCACATTACGCTTGGGCGCTTACAGGAAAGTGTGTCATCAGAAAAAATAACACCACTTTTTCAATTTTTAGCACATAATCGATTATCACTTCCAATCAATATTAAAACCAGCATTAACTATCCTAAATTTGTGGTGAGCAAAGGCTCACTATCGTCTGAGATATTGTTAAATAAGACGATAGAGTTTAATCAACAGTAACAGTAGATATTTGAAATCATTTATATCAATATTAAAAATATTCTCTTTACAACTAAAGTGATATTTTTAATTGATGTATAATCCAGCAATTCTTTTTATTTGGATAGTACATTGAGTTATGAATATAAAATATCGTGCTGATATTGACGGTTTAAGAGCAATTGCTGTTATTTTGGTTATCTTCTTTCATTTAGATAATCGCTTAATACCATCAGGTTTTATTGGTGTTGATATCTTTTTTGTGATCTCGGGTTTCTTGATCTCGTTAATTATTAAAACATCACTTTTACAAGGTCATTTTTCATTTGGTGATTTTTATATTCGCCGATTATGGCGTTTACAGCCACTCTATCTTTTTGTTTTAGTAGCAGTTCTTGTAATTTCAGGTATTTTCTATCTACCTAGTGATTATCTTGATATCACTAATAGTGAAAAATATGCTTCAGCTTTTCTGTCTAACAAATATTTTGCAAGAGCAACGACTAGTTATGCAGCGCAAGATGCACTCTTCTTACCGTTATTACATACATGGTCTTTAGCAATAGAATGGCAGTGGTATCTATTCTTACCTTTTGTACTCTATTTTCTTCACAAAATTAATCATAAAGAGAAAATAAATAATTTTTATTTTATTGTTTTTATTACAATAATTTCTTTCTCCTTGGTGCTTGTTTATCAAAAAGATCAACCTAAGAATTATTATTACTTTAGTACGCGTATATTTGAGTTTATGTTAGGGGCTTGTGTTGCTTATTTACCCGTAAAAGTAATCATTAATCAAAGAGTTAATAGTGTTATTAGTCTCATCGCCTTAGGGGTTATCTTTTGGATAGCCGTTCAAAAAGATGTGATTGCTGGTTATCCGAATTTCAATACGTTATATGTTTGTCTTAGTGTTGCACTAATTATTTATACAGGACAACATGGCAGTATTATTCAAATAGTGTTGTCATTAAAGCCAATAGTGATCATTGGATTATTATCTTATTCACTTTATTTATGGCACTGGCCCTTATTTGCTATTGCGCGTTATATAGGCGTATTTAACACCGAGATACAAAAAGGGTTATTTTTAGCATTAACATTTTTACTCTCTATTTTTTCTTACCTTCTTATTGAAAAACCGTTTAGAAGAAAACGTTTGAACTTTAAATATTCGATAACATTATTGTTTGTTATACCTATTTTATTGGCTTTAGGATTAAATGCATTAAATGAAAAGTATCATGGATTTGGAGTAAGGCTTGGGCAAAATTACGTTAATTTAGAAAACAAACTCAATCAATTCGATTATCCCAATCGAGGTAATTGTATGAATTTTCAAGCCTCTGATCCTGATAAGATGTGTCATATTGGTAAAGTGGGTAGCCAGAAAAAAGCCTTTTTATTAGGGGATTCCCATGCTAATCATTTTTGGGGATTTATGGATATTTTAGGTAAAGATGCTGAGCTTGATGTCTATGCGCAAGCAACTTCATCATGCATTACTATTCCTAATATTTATCTTTATGATTGGTCTAATCATAAGAATACGGTTTATCAACGTTGTTATGATCAAACAGCAAAATATTACCAGATTATTAAACATAATCGGTTTGATTATGTGATTTTTGGACAGGTTTGGAATAATTACGCCTCAAATCATGTTATTAATAAAATAGGTGATAAAAGAACGGTTGAGGCATCTCGTCAACGTGTGGAAAAATCGATGCGTGAAGCGCTTGATATCATTGTTGCTACTGGAGCCAAACCTGTTTTTATAAAAACCGTTTATTCAATGCCTAGTGGTTTTATGACCTGTTTTTATGAAAATGCCAAGTTAAGAAAAGATTTTGCTGATAACAACTGTAATCCCAAAAACTATAAAGGTGAGGGGAATACATGGATGAACCAATTATTTGCTAAATTAAAACAGGACTATCCAAGCTTAATTATTATCGATCCTAAAGATGTACAATGCGATAAAGATACCTGCTTAACAGATATTGAAGGAGTGCCGGTTTATCGTGATGTAGGACATATTACTGATTATGCATCAACGATTTTTGGCATGATGTATATTAATAAGATGGGTAATCCATTTAAAGAGAACCAATAACCAAGCTGTTTTTACTTAGATTATAATAGTGCCACCTATTTAAGAATATAGGGGCACTATGGTTGTTTCTCTATCAATAATAGAATTAATTTAATGATCTAGCGAAACAGAATGTACATGCTGTAATTGTTTTAATGAACAATAAAACTCTGGTAAGGTTATTTTTTGTCGCACAAGTAGTTTTAAGTTAACTTCAACGCGCTCCTTTTTAATATCACGAATAGTCAGGTTTTCAATAACGTTTTTGTTGCTTTTTAAATAGTCAATTAAAAGAGAAACACCACTTTCATGAGTAAATAGCATTCGCACTTTAATTTTACCTAAGCGTTGATTATTCATTTGAAACAGCACTACTTGTGGGCTTAGTTTAATAGCCATAAAAAAGAGGAAAGTCACAACGATAGCATGCCAATAAAAGCCGGAGCCACAGGCGATACCCACTCCCGCAGATGCCCAAACAATGGCCGCAGTCGTTAATCCTGAAATGGCATCATCTCGTCGATGTAAAATAACACCAGCGCCCAGAAAGCCGACCCCACTGATAATTTGTGCAGCTAACCGCATGGGATCACTGCGAATATTGTCAGAAATATTGGCGTAATATTCGGCTGATTGAATAGAGACAATGGTTAATAAACAACTGGCAACAGCAATAATGACACAAGTTTTAAAACCAACTGGTTTTCCCTTTGATTCACGCTCTAAGCCAATAAGACCGCCTAAGATAAAGGCGGCCAGTAATTTAGCAATACTTGATAGTGATAATGGGCCAATAGTGTCAACAAACTGTATTAATGCATCCATGGTTTGCTCCTGACGTTGGCTTATTTTTTATTTTAAAATTAAGGTGCTGTAATTCCTCGTGATGTTTCTTTATTTTCACTATTTCTTTTTTTAGAAACATCATCTTTAAAGAAGAAAATAAAGAATAGGGTTACCACCGCCGCTACAATGGCAGGATAGACCCAGAATGTTGACCATTGTGGTAATGCTGCATCACCTGTTTCAGTTACGGTTGTGTTAAAGATTTGACCACAAATAGTGGAAGCAAATAGTAAGCCGAAACCATTAGAGACAATAAAGCGCAGACCTTGTGCTTGTGCACGAATTTCAGGTTTTGCTTTGCGATCGACATAGATATCTCCTGCAGTAAAGAAGAAATCCCAACATAATCCCTGTAGCATTAATCCGATGACGATAAAGTAAAGCTCTGTATTTACTGCAGCATAAGAGAAAAACATAGAGCGTATGATCCAGCTCACGGCTCCTAGCAGTAGTGTAATTTTGAAGCCAAATTTCATTAGGAAGAATGACAAAACAAACATAAACAGAACTTCGCAAGCGATCCCTATTTGCATAATAGAAGCCGCATTATCAAAGCCTAATGCTTTAATAAAGACAGGAATATAAGCAGAATAAGCTGTTTTGGGGATCATTAAAATAAAGATGCTAAACATCAAAATAGCAAAGTAGCGATCTTTAAATAAAGACAATGCATCTAAACATAAAATATCGCGTAGTGAGAAAGGCTGGCCTTTCGCTTTAGGTGGCGTATTAGGTAATGTAAAACAATAGAAACCGAGTAATACACCAACTGCAGAAGCGATATACCAAGTCATTGTGCTACCAGAGAAGCCCATTTCACCCAATATAAAACCAATTGCCATAAAACCAAACGTACCAAATACGCGAATAATTGGGAAATATTTAACCCCATTAATATGGGAGAAACTAATGCTATTAGATAGCGCAGTGGTTGGATAAAACAATAAGCCAATAATAAAAATTAAAAATAATGTCATGCCACTGTTTTGTGCTTCAATAAATTGGGGAACACAGAGAATAACGACGGCATTAATTAAATGAAGTATCCCCATGACTTTTTGTGAAGCAAAGAAACGATCTGCGACCATACCAATAAATAAGGGGGAGATAATTGTCGCGACACCTAATAAGGCATAAGCATTGCCGATAATACTTGCCATACCATAACTACTTAATACGAGTCCCATGGTCATATTCCATGCTCCTTGCATGAAATATTGCACAAACATCATAATAAGTAGGCGAGAAGTTATTTTCATATCCATTGTCGTACCCCTCTTAATTGGTTTCTAACGTTAATCCGTCGTAGGCAACACGGATATGATGAGGAGCACAAACCGTTTCTAATTCATGATGCAGTAATTTACCGCTATGTGAGATATGCGAAACGACAATTTGTGTAGCTTGATGCAAACAGCCTTGTTGTTGCAGTTTTTCTTTGGCGGCAAAAACCGTTTCTAAGCTCATATGATTATCTGTACGATCTTTTCCATTTAAGCCATAAGTACACTCAAAAACAACAATATCAAGTGGTTTGTTTTCTAACCATTGCCAAGTTAACTCTGGGAACCAACCCGAATCATGGCCATAGAAAATAGCTTTGCCATCTTTTTCAATATGATATACATAACAAAGTTCCCATTTCGCATGATTAGCAAGCAGCGGCGTAATTTTATAACCATTTCTTTCGACCGTAACGAAAGGGATTAAGCAATGAAATGCAAATCGCTCTTTCGTATAACCTGGTAATACTTCAATACAGCCATTGATAGCGCGATCGTTACCGAAAATATGTAAAGGATGGTTAATTTCAAAACCATAGCCTTCCATTCTGCTAAATAGTTCACCAACATTAAAATGATCAGGATGAGTATGGGTAAATAGCAAACTTTCAAAATGTGTTGCGTCCATACCATCACGCATCAGTTGGTAACTAAAAGTGGGGGAGACATCGATCAACATAATGTCATCCACAATAGCAGAAGAGTGCGTTCTAATATCTTTACCGGCTAATTTTCTTGCTTTCAGACAGTGTTCACAACGGCAGAAGGGATTCGGTATGCCTTCTGAGGCAGCCGTCCCTAAAAAATGAAGCTTCATAATAAATCCCCTTATCTTATTGTTTATTAGTATTTTATTAATTTTCTGGTGTTGGCTATTTGTAGGTTACAAATAAATTTGAACGTTCCAATAATAAAATGACATGTGTTATTTGCCAATAAATGAAGATCAGATCAGTGATCTTATTCAAATATT
>NZ_CAWPAV010000004.1:0-11011 GCF_963885725.1 Proteus sp. G4380 | reverse complement strand
ATGAGGAAAAAGAAAATTTAATTGATAATTATATTTCTAGTTATTCAGATTATAATTTCATCTATATAACTGAAAGTGATTCTTATTCACGAACATCATTAATATTATGTAAAAAAAAGTTTAGTCCTATTAATTTCTTGCATAATCAATGTGTGTCTATTTATGTATTGGATAATAAAAAATGAAAAAATATAGTGCTATTAGTGTATTAGTTATCATTTTAAGTTTAATGATTTATTTTAGTTTTTACTTCAATCAAGAAAAAGAAAATGTAATAAATTGTGAAGCAAAGTTAATTATTTATGATAAAGAGGATACTAAAGCTAATTTAGAATTAATGTTTACTTTAGGGGAGGAGCAAGGATGGGCAAGTATTCGAGGTGTTATTGATTATAACGGCGATTTGATCACAGTGTATAGAAAATCTTTTTTTGATATAACCAAACTGAAAACTAGCTACAAGCTAGCATCTACACAGATCCTTATTAACGATAATAACAGTGAAATTATCAATAAAATAATTCCCAATTTATATGTAAAAGAAGGTTGGCAAAGAAGTCTTTCTGTTTTTAGTCAAAACGATGGTGGTTATTTATTCTCATCTAACAATGTATACTCATTTTATTGTTATTAGTATACAAAAAAGACAAATATAAAATTCTCTTTTTTACGATTGTGGTAGTATCTGCGTACAATTTTTAGACTAAATCAAACAGTAAAAGAATCACTTGTGGAAAACAACCTGCTAAAACTACAATAACTTTATCACACAGCAGATAAATACAGAAAAACGCTCATGACAGATACTAATAAAAAAAAGTTAACAATCAATGATATAGCCAAACTTTGTGGTGTGGGCAAATCGACTGTTTCAAGAGTACTTAATCAAGATCCTATGGTTAATGAAGAAACAAGGAAAAAAGTTAACTCAATTATTGAGAAATATAAATTCACACCGTCAAAATCTGCACGAGCAATGCGGGGGTACTCTAATCGTTCTTTTGGTATTATCGTCACTCGCCTTGATTCTTATGCGGAAAATCAAGCAGTTAGTGCCATATTACCTATCCTTTATCAAAACAACATTGACCCTATTATTTTAGAAAGCCAATTTAGCCAAGCCAAAGTAGAAGAAAACTTAAAAATGCTCGCCCACCAGAAAATCGATGGCGTAATATTATTTGCATTTTCAGGGATCAATGCGGCTAACTTAGCAAGTTGGAAACAAAAAATGGTTGTTATAGCAAGACCACTAGAAGGTTTTGTTTCCATTTGTCATGACGATGAACGAGCTGTTAACGCTTTAATGCATTATTTCCATCGAGACAAACATTATCAACATATAAGTTTTATCGGGATCCAAATTAATGATGAAACAACGGGTTTATTACGTTATCAAACTTATCTTCAATATTGCCAGCAACATCAATTAATATCTCAAGCTCAACTTGGTGAACTTAATTATCAAAGTGGCTATTTACTTGCCAAACAAGCATTAGCAAGCAAGCCTCAAGCTATTTTATGTGCGACCGACTCTCTGGCCTTTGGTGTACAAAAATATTTAGCCGAACAGAAAATAGATCATATTGAGGTGGCCTGCATCGGTCGTAATGATCTACTCACCTTTTTATTTCCTCAAACTAAATTCTATCGATTAGGTTTTAGAGAAAGTGGACAAGAAGCTGCTAACATATTGATACAAATGCTAGAAAAAAATATTCCTGCACAAAAAATCATTATATCAAGTCATGACTTAAACCCATGATCAAATAAATTAATGATCATTAACTGTGATCTTTATCTTGTTATGGGAACGTTCCCATTGGATAAAAAGAAAGATCTCGATATATTAAAAATAACCCTACTATTATGAGAATATTAATATGTCGATACCTCAAAACAACCAAGCCATTGAAGAGTTAATTACTCTTGTTGGAGGTTCAGATAATGTTATTAGCGTTTCACACTGTCTAACCAGATTACGTTTTGTTCTGAATGATCCCAATCTTGCTGATATAGATAAAATTAAAAAAATATCTTTTGTTAAAGGCTGTTTTAATAATGCGGGTCAATTTCAAGTTATTGTTGGTATGGATGTTGATATCTACTATAAATTATTAATTGATAAGCTTTCATTAAAAGCTAAATCTAAAGATGATATAAAATCTGATGCGAAAAAGAATATGGGATCCTGGCAAAAGCTGATTGCCAATTTAGCCGAAATTTTTGTTCCATTATTACCTATCTTAATTTGCGGCGGTTTATTGTTAGGATTAAGAAATGTTATTGGCGAAATGCCTATATCAGATAATAAACCCCTCACTTATTTTTATCCTTGGTTAACGCCAATATATGATTTTCTCTGGTTACCTTGTGAAGCCATCTTCCATTTTCTACCTGTGAGTATTTGCTGGTCGAGTGTAAAAAAGATGGGTGGTACACCTGCACTAGGTATCGTACTAGGTATAACCTTAGTTTCTCCACAACTAATGAATGCTTACAATTTAGGTACACAAATTCCTGAGGTTTGGAATTTTGGTTTATTTACTATTGAGAAAGTAGGTTATCAAGCCCAAGTGATCCCTTCGATTTTAGCGGGACTATTTCTGGGATGGTTTGAGACTAAATTACGTCGTTTTATCCCTGATTACCTAAAATTAGTTATTGTGCCGATTGTAACTCTTATTGTCGCCGTTTTTGTTGCCCATGTTATTTTAGGCCCTATCGGTAGAAGCATAGGTGATGGTCTCGCCCAACTGATCAAATTTTTAATGTTAGGTGATTTTGCCCCTATTGGTTCAACTATTTTTGCCTTTTTCTATTCCCCCATGGTGATCACCGGCTTACATCACACAACGTTAGCGATAGATTTACAAATGACTCAAAGTTATGGCGGTACACCTATTTGGCCGATTATCGCTCTGTCTAATATTGCTCAAGCATCCGCCGTTGTAGGCATTATTATCGTTAGCCGCAAATTAAATGAACAAGAAATTACTATTCCGGCAGCTATCTCTGCTTATTTAGGTGTGACAGAGCCAGCCATGTATGGCGTCAACTTAAAATATGGCTTTCCTATGCTGTGCGCCATGATTGGCGCTGCGCTAGCGGGTTTGATTTGTGGATTAAATAATGTGCTATCTAATGGTATTGGTGTCGGCGGATTACCCGGTATTTTATCTATCCAACCTACTTATTGGTTAGTTTATTTATTGGCAATGATAGTGGCTATTGTCGTCCCTATTGGATTAACCATTCTGGTCTATCGCTATAAAGAAAAAGCAGGCACCTTGCAAGTCGATTAATTTAATCTCAAACTAAAGGTTAAACATGAATTATATCTCTGTTATTCTTTCTGATACTGATATCACCATTAAATATCTTTCAGAAAAAAGCCATTATTCATTTAATACCACAAATAGCCATTACCTTGATTGGCTAAATATGGCTAAAGCTATTAATCATAAATTTAACTCTGCTCAAGGTGGTTTGATATATTCGACAAGTAATAAATCGGATAGCGCTATTATTAAAACCATTGATAATAAAGTAATAAATTTATCAAATTTCTTTACTGAAATATTTAATAAACCTTTTATTTATATCAATAAAGCGCAGCTTGAACATCATCATGATTTAGAAGAAAAAATGGTTACAGTTGCCAATAACTTTGCTTGGTCAATTGAATATTCAGGCTTAGAAACAGGAAAAGATGAATATTGCCAAGAGTCTCTCTTAACTACGGCCAATGGTTATATTGGGTTAAGAGGAACTTTGCCCGAAATGACTATAAGTGATGAGCACTACCCCGCTACCTATATTGCTGGCCTATATAATCAAGCAAGTTCACAAATAGAAAACCATCAGGTGATTAATGAAGATTTTGTTAATGCACCTAATGGACAATTTATTTCTCTTAAAATTGGTAAGGGAGAATATCTTCATCCAAAGCAACTGATAACACACCATTTAACACGTCAATTAGATTTAAAAACGGGTGTATTCACTAGCCAATGGCGTGTAGAAACCCCTGAAGGACAGCAACTTGATATTCATTGTACAAAATTTGCCAATATGGCTGATATGTCACATTACGCCATTTTATATACCTTTAAACCATTAAATTTCTCAGGTGAGATAACGGTTATAACTCGCCTAGAAGGAAATACTTATAATTACGGTGTACAACGCTACCGTAGCCTTAATCCCCATCATTATCATGTGTTACAAACTGGAGCGAATAAGCAACACGCATTTATATTAGCTCAAACAGATCAGTCAAAAATAGGGATCGGATTATCGTCAACAATAAGTGGTGATTTCTTTGCAAATGAAGATATTGTTTGTCATGTTTCAGATACGCTTGTTGAACAAACCATCACCTTCAACGCTCAACAAAATACCACCTATCAACTTGAAAAATGTGTTGCTGTAACAACCTCTACGGCTTACCCAGACTCATGGCAAGATGTGGTTAATTGGGAACAACAACCTTTACACAGCCAATTGATAAATAGCCAAAAAGCGTGGCAAACGTTATGGGATAGTGCCGATATCTCGATTTCTGGCGATCTGATGACCCAAAAATTACTACGCTTACATACCTTCCATTTACTGTCATCCGCATCACCATTTAGCAATCAGCAACATCAATTAGATGTTTCAGTCACCGCCCGAGGGTTACACGGGGAAGCCTATCGAGGCCATATTTTCTGGGATGAGATCTTTATTCTGCCATTTTATATTATGCACTTCCCTGAAACCGCACGCCAACTATTACTATATCGTTACCACAGGCTACCTGCTGCGCGTCTTGCGGCACGAGCAGAAGGATTTCAAGGTGCTATGTTCCCTTGGCAATCAGGGCATGATGGTAGTGAGCAAACCCAGACACTGCATTTAAACCCCTTATCAGGGCAATGGGATGCCGACCATAGTTGTCGTCAACGTCATGTCTCATTAGCGATTGCCTATAATGTGTGGCTATATTGGCTAAATACTCATGATCACCAATTTATGGAACAGTATGGACTTGAACTACTCAACGACATTACCTTGTTCTGGTTAGACCAATGTCAGTGGGATGAAGGCGATCAACGTTTTCATATTGATGGAGTTATGGGGCCGGATGAATTTCATGAGAAATACGCAGACTCACTTGAAGGTGGCTTAAAAGATAACGCATACACTAATTTAATGGTGGTTTGGTTGTTTAATCAAATAGAGATGTTCATAAACAATGATCGTTTTTCTAAAAAATTACAACAGCTAAACCGCCAATCTAGCGTTTTCAATAAAATACAAGAAGTTAAAAATCGTATTGCTATCAATATTGATGCTCATGAAATTATTGAACAGTTCTCAGGTTATTTTCAATTAAAAGATCTGGATTGGGAAAGCTATCGAAAAAAATACGGCAATATCTATCGTATGGATAGAATTTTGCGTAAAGAAAATAAATCTGCCGATGATTACAAAGTAGCTAAACAAGCAGATACCCTGATGTTATTTAATAACTTAGATAAGCAAACCGTACATTCCCTAATTACCTCTCTTGGTTATTCAGTTTCTAAGCACTTTGCTGAAAAAAATCTACATTACTATTTAGAAAGAACCTC
This sequence comes from Proteus sp. G4380, assembly GCF_963885725.1. NCBI lineage: Bacteria > Pseudomonadati > Pseudomonadota > Gammaproteobacteria > Enterobacterales > Morganellaceae > Proteus > Proteus sp. G4380. Next base: position 5,393 of record NZ_CAWPAV010000004.1, on the reverse strand, counting down.
TCATGGTTCCACACTGTCACGCATTGTCCATGCTTATCTCGCAGAACAAATACAGTTACATGATTTGTCATGGCAACTTTATCAAGATGCTCTTTATTCAGATTATAATGATATTCAAGGTGGAACAACTGCCGAAGGTATTCATACTGGTGTCATGGCGGCAACATTAAATACCACCATCATGGCTTATGCCGGTGTTGATATTCGTCAGGATATGTTGACCATCACCCCTTCACTCCCTCAACAATGGCAAAAACTAAGCTTTAAATTATTGCATCGCTCTACTTTATATCAAATTAATCTCACTCATAAAGAAATTAGTATTTTAAGTGATAAGCCCAGTACTATTTTAATTAACCATCAAACGCATAAGCTAACCGCCAATACGTTATTAGTATTAAATTTAAATGGAGACACGCAAAATGACTAAAGGTCTTATTTTTGATCTGGATGGCGTAATTGTTGATACCGCCAATTACCACTATATTGCGTGGAAAAAACTATCTAATGAAATAGGAATTGATTTTGACAAAGAGTTTAACCATTTATTAAAAGGAATAAGTCGAATTGAGTCATTAGAGCTTATTTTATCTCATGGTAATAAAAGTGATGTTTATTCTGCGGATGAAAAAAAATCATTAACAGAAACAAAAAATAAATATTATCTTGAGTTATTAAATAATATTACTCCAAAAGATATTTTACCGGGTGTTTTAGATCTAATAGAACAAGCAAACAATAATCACATTCCTTGTGCTATTGCATCAGCTTCAGAAAATGCCCCAACCATATTAGAAAAATTAGGCATTAAGCATTATTTTAAGGCAATTGTTGATCCTAAAACACTCAAAAAAGGCAAGCCCGATCCTGAAATATTTTTGCGTGCAGCTGAGTTTATTCACATTCCACCACATTTATGTATCGGATTTGAAGACTCGATTGCTGGAATACAATCGATTAAACAAGCGGGCATGTATGCAATTGGCGTTACTGCTGACGGCCCCTTACCAGAAGCAGATTTAGCTGTTCACTCATTAACTGAAATAGATATTCATTCACTTTTTTAATAAAAAAACATGGGGATAATAAACCTCCATTATTCCCGATATAAGGAATAAACAATGAACATCAAACACCTTGCGATAGCGACTTGTATCGGCATTGCCGTGCCGACAATTGCTCACGCCAATACAAATGAATTATCGATAGAACAACGTTTAGCTCGACTAGAAGAGAGAACGTTAGCCGCTGAAAAAAGAGCTGAGTTAGCAGAGCAACGTGCCGCTAAGTTAGAAAATGCGTTAAAACAAAATCAGGCGCTTAATAACAATCTATCACAAACTAGCGAAACTATAACTGCGCCACCGTCATCGCTGATAGAAACAAATACCGGTTATGGAAAACTCAAGTTATATGGTGATGTTGAATTTAATACAGATATCGCAAGTAAAAAAGGTCAGCTAACCTCCATTAACATGCGCTCAGGTAAAGAAAAAGACTATGGCGATTATGATAAATGGGGGATCAATGGGCGTATATTAATTGGCTTAGACGGAGAGCGTCTGTTAGATAATAAAAATTATGCAGGCTTCACTGTTCAACCACTGGCAAATATTGATGGTAAGGTATCTCTCGACGATGCCGCTTTTTATTTTGGTAAAAAAGAGCGTTGGCAATTTAAGTTAGGTCGTTATGAAGCTTATGATATGTTCCCACTTAATCAAGATACTTTTGTTGAATATTCAGGCAACACTGCAAATGATACTTATAGTGATGGCTTTGGTTATATCTACATGATGAAAGAAGGTCGAGGGAGAAGCAATAGTGGTGGTAGCATGATGTTTAATAGCCAATATAATAATTGGTATTTTGAAACTAATTTATTAATTGAAGATGGAACGTCTATTTTTGCTAACAAGGAATATCACGGAAATAAACTATATAATAATAAAAATGTTATTTATTTTCGTCCAGTTATTGCATGGAATAACAATAATTTTAAAGTTGCTGTAGCCTTAGAAAAAAATATTATCAATAATGCTTATGGTTATGATGATAAAAAAACGGGTGAATTTAGAGATCAATCCAAACGCAACGGTTATGGATTAACTTTAGGCTGGAGCAATCTACAACAAAATCCTGAAAATGGTGTCACAATAAATTGGAATACCGCTTATTTAGACGCTAACGATGAGAACGACTTTACAACAGGTACTAATATTTTATGGCGTAAATTACAATTAGGCTATATCTATGCCCATAATAATATTAAGTCATATACTATTAATAGTGATGATGATAACAATAATGATATTATATTTGGCCCAGGAAAATATAATATCCACACTCTCTATTCCTCATATGAATTACCTAATATTTTAGATATGGATAATTTTAAAATCTATTTAGGTGCATATTATTCTGTTATTAATGGTAAAGATATTGAAATAGAAAATAGCGATAAAGATCGTTATGGTGTAAGAGCACGTTTTAAATACTTCTTCTAGATTTAATTATTAATATATTGGATGAGAATATCATCCAATATACCCCATGAGAATAATTTTCATTTATATTAAAAATAAGAAAGATTAATATCAGTACAACATCTTATTTTATTTATCTTTTATAACATCTTTAACACAATAATGATTCATTTATGAAATAAGTCAGAAATATATCTCTTTTTAATTACGCCCTATCTCACAGAATATAAAATCCCTCTTATTTACCATTGACGAAATAAATTCTGAGAAGTAAATATAATAAGTAACGATTATAAAAATAGCAGACCATCTATAAAAGATGGCTTTTTTAATCTTTTATTTGTCTCATTTTTTAGACAGTTTTACAGAAAACACCGGAGAATAACCTTATGACTCAACCAATTACAGCAACAGACTTTTCAATTAATGATATGAAAACATTAATTGAAACAATGCAAATTTATAAAAAAGATAACCATGACAAAGGGATAACACGTATTGCCTATAGCGAAGAAGATGAAGCAGCCCATCTCTATCTTGCTAGTGTAATGAAAGAGGCAGGCCTTGAAGTCTATCGTGACGGTATTGGCACACTCTACGCTCGCTTACCGGGGCAAGATAGAACATTACCCGCCGTAGGAACAGGCTCTCACCTTGATACCGTTCCCCAAGGGGGCGCTTATGATGGCGCCTTAGGAGTTATTGCTGGTTTTTATGCTTTGATGCAATACAAACCACAACAACTGAAACGTGATCTAGAGTTAATTGTATTCCGAGCAGAAGAATCGAGCCGATTTGGGTTTTCATGTATCGGAAGTAAAGTGCTAACAGGAAAAATTGACCGTACTCGATGGGAACAAAATAGAGATGATGAAGGTAATAATTTCTTTGATGTTTTAAAATCCCTTGGTTATCAGCATGAAAACTTAGATCAATGTTTACTTAAATCAGACCGTTATAGTGCATTTGTTGAATTACATATTGAACAAGGTAAACGTCTAGAAAACGATCAAAAAACAATTGGAATTGTCAATGGTATCGCTGCGCCAACACGCTTTTCAGTCATCGTAAATGGCCATGCAGACCACTCTGGTGCAACGCCAATGTATCAACGTCAAGATGCGTTAGTGGCGAGTGCGGGTATTATTACTGATATCAATCATGCTGCCTGTACGGAAGCGGTATACGGCACCGTAGGTACCATTGGTAAACTTAATGTCATACCAAACTCGATGAACGTTATTCCAGGGCAAGTAAAATTCTCCGTGGATATTCGTGGTATTGATACGGACAGTATTCAACGTGTTGTACAGCGTTTAACAAACAGTGTTGAGAAAGCAGAAAAAGATTTTGGTGTAAAAATAATAGTGCAACCTATTTCGGCTGAATCACCAGTAAAACTGGATGACTCAATTTGCCAAGTTATTGAAAATATTTGTCAAAAACACGATATCAATTATATGACTATGTTAAGTGGTGCCGGTCATGACTCAATGAATATGGCATCTTTATACCCGACAGCGATGATTTTTACCCCCTCTGTTGCGGGGATTAGTCATCACCCAGATGAATTTACGGAGTTTAGTGATATTGCAATAGCTGCAGATATCTTAGCGGAAACATTAGGTGTTCTAGCTAATCAATAATGACTGATAATCTCTTTTAGGCGTGTAATGGCATCATCATTTTTTATTGCTTTTGCCCATAACGTATCAAACAGAGATTGATATTGGAATATTGCTTCTGTTGATGAAGATACTGTCGCAATACCCGTACTTACATTAGGAAATTCACCTAAACGAAATGGACTAACCGCTAAAGAGAGAGGTGCTTTGTTTTGATAAAACAATTGAAAGGTTAAAGATGGCATCGTATCTGAAATAATCGCAATATTAAGATGACTATTTTTTTGCTCTAACTTTTCAATTAAATGGCTGATTTCTTGTTTTGCGCGTTGTTTTCTTTCTTGTTGAATGGCTTTACTTACATTAACAGAGCCTAGCATACCAACATAAAGAAATTTTTCGATTTGCTGTTGACTAATTAAATTATAAATATGCGGTGAGTGTAATGATTGATGCTTTTTACGCTCTTTTAAAATAGATAAAACTTCTTGTTGCTTCTTTGTTAGCGCATTTTCAGGAGAGGCTTCTGTTAACATTTCGACAAGCGTTTTATCATAACAATCAGAGGTTAATAAATAAGAAAAGGGTTCGAAATGGGTATAAATATGGGAAGATTGCGTTTCAAGTTGGCGCATTCGTTCAAAAAAACCATTAGCGCTAGAGTAATACTCCGTATTAATACCTAATAAGCTACTTAATGAGGTGTTAAGTAATCGAGCAAGATTATCTAATGTCTCAATTTTAACGATTTCACCCTTTTCTAATCGATAGACAGCGGCACGGGAGATCCCTAAACTTTCAGCTACATCTTCAGCTTTTAATGAGGAGGCAATACGATAAGCACGCAGTCGATGACCAATGGACAAGTAATCTATCTTTTCTCTTGATATATAAGACATTTTATTATTGCTCCACCAAAGATAAAGAATATGTATAAAAAATAGACATCAAATAATTTAGCCATATATAGTTTAAAGGAAATAGATAATAAAAAATATTACCTTCTTCACATAGAAATCAAACAAATCGCAGTAGTACCTAGCTGATAACATAAATTAGGTTTTAAATTAGGTGTTATCAAAAAGATAGCCTCACCAGGGAACTATCATAATAATAATAAATAGAAAAGGCACTGTAATCATATTGCAGTGCCTTTTCTATTTAACAGGAAACATATTATCTTATTAACAATACAATCAACTAATAATATAACAACATAATAATGTAACAAAATACTGACATGTGTTTTTTCAAAAAGAAATAAAAAATTAAAAACACAATA
>NZ_CAWPAV010000003.1:0-10298 GCF_963885725.1 Proteus sp. G4380 | reverse complement strand
GAAAAATAAAATAAAAAAATTAACAATTAGACCTTTAAGAGAGAAAGTGTAATTTTTTATTGAAAAAAAACTATTAACTAAATCTATTGGTGGATTTTTTGACTATTTTCTTTGCGGGGTACGAAAGCTTATCCATGAGTAAATAAGATTAAAAAATACCACCGCAGCGGTGAAATAAAAAACAGCTCTAAATCCATAATTGGCCGCAACAAACGCGCCCATTAACGGTCCAGTAACATTTCCTACATCTCGTAAGGCTTGATTATAGCTGAAAATTCGACCAGCAATTGCAGGCGTAATATTGTATAAAATAAGCGTTTGTACCGCAGGTAACATGGCAGCGTTTACCGCACCCAATAAAAAACGTAATGCGCCTAGTTCCCAATAATTACTGACGAGTGCCATCGGAATAAGCATAAAAATAGATAAACCCAATGTGAAAATAAGCACCTTATCAGGGCCTATGCGATCACCTAATTTGCCAAAACGAGGGGCACTAATTAAAGCGGCAATACCGGGAACAGATGCAATCACACCACTAATAAAGGCAAGATTACTGATAGAGCCGGCTAGATCACGGATATAAAGTGTTAAAATAGGCGTAACAGAGCCTGTTGCCACTTGGATAATCATGGTGGTGAAAAACAGGCAAATGACTAATCTTTTATTTTTGAGTGATGAAAAAACTTGCTGGGTGGATAATGCATCTTTTTTAGAAACAGGGGTAAAATTTTCGCTAACAAAAAATAGGGTCACTATAAAACAGATAAATAAAACCGCGGCTGTAATAAAGAAAACCGGACGTAAACCGTAGAGATCGGCAAGTATTCCACCAATTAATGGCCCAATTAATGCGCCACTTACTGCACCCGTAGAAAGAGTTCCTAATGCCCAACCACTTTTTTTAACGGGCACTTGTGTGGCGATAAGAGCATTAGCATTAGGCACAAAACCCCCTAATACCCCTAATAAAGCGCGTAAAATTAATAGTTGCCAAATATTTTGAGCAAAACCAATGAGTACCATGACGATCGCCATACCTAAGGCAGAACGTAATAGCATTAATTTGCGTCCTTTTCTATCTGACAATTTTCCCCAAAAAGGTGCCGCTATGGCAGAAAAGAGAAAAGTAATACTAAAAGCGACACCAGTCCATAGGTTTAAGGACTCATGATCTTTAATGCCAAGCTCTTCTACATACAATGGTAGAAAAGGCATAATCAAGCTAAAGCCGGCACCCGTTAAAAAACAACCAAACCAGACAATGTAGAGATTTCGTTTCCAAGAATTGTTGCGGGGCTTTAGGTTCATGTCACTCCTTTATCTAAGAATGTAAACGAAGCACATAAAGTGAGAATAATGGTGTTTGCGTTGTTTTTTTTATCTCAATGTTGGTTATCTATTCTTAAATAAGAATATCGCCATAATACAAAATAACAACGATAGGTAGTGCTTTATAATGTGTTTATTTGCAGGAAATAATAGTAGTGAGTATGGCTAATTTTATTATTTTAGTCTTGTATTTTAATCTTGGTTAAGAGAGTCAATCTGTTTGTCAGTGACTGTTTTTTTATTAAAACAGTCACTGATGGGGACTAGTGTACTTTCTTTATCTCATTATATAAAGAAGCTTCTCCAGGTGGGCGGGTTTTAAAACGACGGTGTAACCACATATATTGATCAGGAGCACGTAAAATTTCTTGTTCGACCACTTTATTCATTGCGATAGCGGTGTTTTCTTCACTATCGATGGGAAAATCAGCTACGGCAGGTGAAATAATCAGTTCATAACCTTTTGCTTCAGGTAAGCGCTTTGGTGTAAACGGGATCAGAGCCGGATGACTGGTTTTGACTAGAATATAGGTTCCTGTTGTTGTCGCTGCTTTATCTACGGCAAAAAGTGGGGCAAAGACACTCTTTCGTGGGCCGTAATCGTGGTCAGGGGCATACCAGAGGATCTCTCCTGCTTTTAAATTGCGGATCATACCTTTGACATCTTTTCTATCTAACATAAATTTGTTAGAACGCAAACGACCCCAAGTTTGTAACCAGTCCATAACTGGATTGTCATTAGGGCGATACACACCAATACCGGGGTTTAGCATGCCAAATATACGTGCACCTAACTCAAGGGTTAAAAAGTGTATACCAACGACAATAATACCTTGGCCAGTTTCTTGTACTTTTTGAATATTTTCTCTACCACTGATTTTAAACCAACGTTTCACACGCCAATCAGGCCAAAACCAAGCCATTCCTGTTTCAAATAGCCCCATACCAACGGACTCGAAGTTTTTATTCACTAACGCTTCACGTTCATTTTTAGGCATGTCAGGAAAACATAGCTCAAGATTACGTTCTGCTATTTGTACACGTTTTTTTAAAAAGACTTTAGATAAACGACCTAGCCGTGTACCCAACCAGTAGATAACGGGATAAGGGAGCAGAACGAGAAGATAGAGTAATCCTATCCCCAACCATGTCAGCCAATATTTGGGCTGTAAAAATGATGTTTTAAATGGAGGTGACTTTATCATAAGCCTATCTATTTACTATTTTTCCAATGAATATTCTATATTGTGACACTTTTTACCGCAGATCAGAAATTTTGTCATAAATTTGGCGCTACAATATCAATTCCTTGTAATGCGGTAACTAATTCTGCGATATTTTTAACGGCCATTTTATCCATCACTTTTGCTCGATGTACCTCAACTGTTCTGATAGAAACACAGGCAGTTTCAGCAATTTCTCGATTCATTAGGCCTTGAATAACATAATATGCAATATCTTTTTCTCTTGGTGTCAGTGAGGCATAACGGCGACGGATATCATCAGCCGTAAAGCGTGTTGCAGTTTCAGTAAAGGCAGATTTCAGTGCAGAGAGTAATGCATTGCTATCAACGGGTTTTTGTAAAAAATCAATGGCACCTTTTTTTATTTCTTCAACCGCCATCGGAATATCACCATGACCCGTTAAGAAAATCACTGCTAGCGTACTGTGTTTTTCAATTAAATATTGATGTACTTGTCTACCATCTGCTTTAGGCATTCTCATGTCTAACAGCACAACCCCTTGCTGATAAAGGTCAATATTATGGAGAAAATATTCGCTGTCATTCCAAACCTGCGCCGCATAACCTAAGCTTTCTAATAGAAATTGGCAAGCATCGGTGACGGCGAGATCGTCATCAACCAGATGAATTGTTGGCATTTTTCTTCCTCTAATTATTGTTATTGGGGAAAATAAGGGTGATTTTTAATCCAACATTATTTTGCTTATCTTTTTGATTTTCTATGTGAATATCAGCACCTTGTGAATTTAATAAGCGTTGACAAATCACCAAACCTAAACCAAGACCTTCTGTTTTGGTGGTTTGAAAAGGGGAGAAAGGTTGTTCAAGCTGGCTATGGCTCATTCCTCCCGCATCATCTTTGATCACAATTAACAACCTATCTGGCGCTTTATGGGTGCTTATCTGTAGCACTTTAGTACCCGCCTGTAGGCTATTGGTGATCAAATTAGATAATATTTGCTCTAATAATGTTTCAGGTAAGTATAGGGTATCATGTTTATCAATCTTAGTGATCAGAGTCATTTGTGGATATTTTTCATCAATACGTAATAACCGCCAAATATGTTCAATACATTGGGCAATATTTTGTTCTGACAGTGGCACTGTATCACTATTTGCTGATTGCTTACCTACCCATAAACGTAGATTGCGAATAATATCTGCGCCACGTTGGGCTTGCTGGTCTATCTGTCGTAACGCGGGGAGTAATGGATGATTTTTGTTCTCTTTTTCTAGACGGATCGCACTACCTTGGGCATAACTTTTGATCGCAGAAAGAGGTTGATTAAGCTCATGAGCAAAGCCTGACGCCATTTCACCTAAAATATTTAAACGCTGAGCTTGTTCTAATGCCTCTTTTTGCTCTCTTAAATGGATATGCGCTTGTTCTAATTGATGGCTACGTCTTCTGACCAAATAACTAATCCAGATTTGGTTGAAAACCAGTAAGATAATGGCACCCAATGATAATCCGATAATAAAACGGTGCTGGATAGCCCAAATTTTCGCATCTTGCCAAAGTTGTCGCTGCCTTGGGTGTTGGTTGACTTCTCGGAGTAAATTTTCCACTTGAGAATGAGAAGCGGGTGCCCCCCATTTCATGGCGTCGCTTTCATCATTGAGTAATGTTCGTGTCACTTTATCCACTAATGTGTCAGGAACAGTATCTAATGCAGCAAATGACCAATTAGGATAGAGCGGAGTACTGGTTAAACAAGAAGTATTGGTAGAATAATTTAATAATGGACGATAATCTTCTTTATTAATAAGACCTTCGTTATCCATATTTTCTAATAAACAAACTGGGATGATCGCTGCATTAATATCGCCATCACGTAATAAGTAAAGTAACGCATCAGCCGGAAAACCACTAAAACGTAATGTAAAATCCTGTTCAGGATCAATCCCTTCTTCACGCAGTGCTTTGTAACCTAACAGATATCCACCAAAGGCATCTGGTGCAATGGCGCCAACACGCTTTCCGACTAATTCATGAATCGATGTAATTGCGCTGTCTTTGCGCACCAAAATAAGGCTACCAATCACATTTCTTGTTGTGTTATCCGGCTCATAACCCGAGCGTAAAGAGAGTAACCAACGTAGCGGATATGCACTATCAAGCTGGACAAATTGCGCTGGATTCGTCAATAGAAAATCCACTCTCTTGTCTGCCACTGCTTGCTTCATTTCTGACAAGTTAAGTGGTAACAGCAGAAAGCTATCTGTGGGTATTTGTTGATCTAAGGTATCGATAAGCGGTTGCCAATGTCTTTGTGTTGAGGCGTCGCCTCGCAACGCTAACACACCAATAGTCCACTCTTTGGCAACCGCAGAAGAAGAGAGTAGAAAAAAGAGCAGTAATAAGCTCAAACTAGCGATTTTTTTTATCCCAATTGTCTGTTTTATCGTCATAACTATCTAATGTTAAATATTGTTTTGGATCAAGTTCGCACCGAGTATGTGGTAAACCACAATAGGTGGAGGACTCAGTAATTTTTACAATGCCATAAATACTTATTTTCTATTCCCTTCGCTCAATGTGGCAGGTATTTACTGAGTGATACTGGAGACAAATATGGATCTTGGTAAACGAAAATTCTTACAACAATTAGGGGTCCTTACCGCAGGTGCTTCACTGGTTCCTCTCTCTCAAGCTGGCATTAAACTATCCCCAGAGCGCCGTGAAGGCTCAGAGGATAAACGTTATGGCATGCTGATCGATCTGCGTCGTTGTGTTGGGTGTCAATCTTGTACAGTGAGCTGTACGATTGAAAACCAAACGCCACAAGGACAATTTAGGACGACAGTAAACCAATATCAAGTTGCTATCAAGGGGCAAGAGGGAATAACGAACGTCTTACTCCCTAGATTATGTAACCATTGTGACGAGCCTCCGTGTGTACCTGTTTGTCCTGTTCAAGCAACATTTCAACGCAAAGACGGGATCGTCGTGATTGATAATGAACGTTGTGTAGGCTGTGCTTATTGTGTGCAAGCATGTCCTTATGATGCCCGTTTTATCAACCATTCCACTCAGACAGCCGATAAATGTACTTTTTGTGCTCATCGCCTAGAAGTTGGGTTATTACCTGCCTGTGTTGAATCTTGTGTGGGGGGCGCTCGTATTATCGGTGATATGAAAGATCCACACAGCACAATAAGTAAAATGATCCGCGAGCATGAACATGAATTAAAAGTACTTAAACCAGAAAGTGGCACCTTGCCACAAGTTTTTTATCTTGGTTTAGATGATGCATTTGTGCAGCCATTAGTTGGACAAGGGCAACCCGCATTATGGCAGGAGGTTCACTCATGATTTCATCCGTTTCGCAAATTCAAGAAGTGATAGCGATCCCCCAAGAATACTTTTGGTTACCTTGGGCAGTGCAATATTTCTTTTTTATCGGCATTGCGTGTTGCGCAACACTTTATGCATGCTGGCAATGTTGGAAAGGGCGTACAGGTAATCCTCGTTTAGAAGCTGTTGCGGTTTTTATTGCTGTTACGGCGGGGATCACCGCCCCTTTAGCATTAACCGCTGATCTCCATCAAACCGCACGTGTTTGGCATTTTTATGCTTATCCAACTCCTTGGTCGTGGATGGCATGGGGATCACTATTACTGCCACTCTTCTCTGCATTTAGTATTTTGTACTTTATTGCCATGGTCGTGCGTTTAGTGTGGAAACGTGAATATAAGTTAACGCGTTGGGTTGCTTTAGCCTGCGCCTTAACCTCGATAGGTTTATTGCTCTATACCGGCCGTGAAGCTTCTATTTTAAAAGCAAGACCGGTGCTTTATACCTACTGGCTGCCGATATTACTGTTTTTTAGTGCCATGCAAGTATTGCCTACGCTATTAGCATTAGGTACGCGACGAGAGCCTGTGTATCAGCGTGAACTGGCTATGTGGTTTATCGGATCTTTAATGTTACTTGCTGTATGTACAGGTTTTTGGATTGCGGGGGATACTATTTCAGGACAAGCCATTAGGCAACAATTGGCAATAGGAAGTTTAGGCTGGTGGAGTGCGATAGGGGTTATTGCCTTATGGATAGTGTCTGTTGCTATGGGCGGATTAATGGCAAAACAGGCACGCTCAGTGGCATTTATTACCGTAATGGCTTTTATTTCAATGGGATTGGCGTGGGTATTACGTTGGCTAATGTTAATGGGAAGCCAATATATTCCCAAATATAACATTATTACCAATCCTTATCAGTTCCCGCTGGGTAATGATGGATTATTAGCGATTGTTGGAACATTTGGGCTTTGGATAGCGTTAACCATTATATTCAGAGAAAGTATTCGTTGGGTTGTCAGGAGAGTACAGCATGGCTAAGTTTACAAGACGTCAATGGCTTAAAGGTGGATTGGTTATCGGTGGTATTGCCGCATTTGCTGCCAGTTATCGCGATGTTGCTAAGCGTGCTGTCGACGGTCTCGTTGATGGGACATCTGGTAAGGTTACTTTGGATAGGATCAACGGTAACTCTTTATTACCAGAAGGTAAAATCACGGCGAAAGCGAATTGGCAACCTAATACCAATCAAGCTGTTTGTATGACTCAGTGCTTTGGCTGCTGGACTCAGTGCGGTGTGCGTGCGAGAGTCGATCGTAACAATAATCAAGTATTACGTATTGCAGGAAATCCTTATCACCCATTATCTCAGGATATCCATTTTGGTTATAACATGCCAATAAAAGAAGCCTTTGAAAAAATGGGGGGCGAAAGTGGTTTAGCTAACCGCTCTACGGCTTGTGCTCGTGGTGCGACGATGATGGAAAGCCTCGATAGTCCTACTCGTATTCTTGAACCCATGAAACGAGTGGGTAAACGAGGTGAGGGGAAATGGCAACGAATTAGCTTTGAGCAACTGATCAAAGAAGTGGTTGAGGGGGGCGATTTATTTGGTGAAGGACATGTTGATGGCTTACGTGCTATCCGCGATTTAGCAACACCCATTGATCCTAAACAGCCAGCCCTAGGACCTAAAGCAAATCAGTTATTAGTTACTAATGCTGGGGATGATGGCCGAGATAGTTTTATTCGTCGCTTTGCACAAAATGCCTTTGGTAGTAAAAATTTTGGGGCTCATGGCTCTTATTGTGGATTAGCGTATCGTGCCGGCTCCGGTGCATTAATGAATGATCTGGATAAAAACGCTCATGTGAAGCCTGATTGGGATCATGTTGAATTTGCACTATTTTTAGGTACTTCACCTGCGCAATCAGGTAATCCATTTAAACGCCAAGGTCGCCAATTAGCGAATGCGCGTATTCGTGGTTCGTTTAACTATGTAGTTGTGGCACCTGCTTTGCCATTAACCACCACGTTAGCGAATGATCATGGTCATTGGGTACCCGTACAACCGGGAACAGATGCTGCTTTAGTGATGGGTATGATCCGCTGGATCATTGAAAACAAACGCTATAATGCTGAGTATTTATCGGTGCCCAGTGAAGTGTCGATGAATAATGTTGGAGAGCGAAGCTGGACTAATGCGACACATTTAGTCATTAGTGATGAAAATCATCCACTGTCAGGGCAGATGTTAACCGCCGCGCATCTTGAGGATATTGCCGATGATGGCGAAGCGCAAAATATGGTTATAGCCCTTAATGGACAGCTTACAGCAGCGATGCAAGTAGACAGAGCACAGCTTTTTGTTACTCAAAAAGTGACATTAAAAACAGGTATTGAGGTTACAGTAAAATCAAGTTTCCAATTATTAACTGAAGCTGCAAGTCGCATGTCATTGGCGGAGTATAGTGAACGTTGTAAAGTACCTGAAAGCACTATTATTGCCTTAGCGCGTGAATTTACTGACTACGGACGAAAAGCTGCGGTTATCTCACATGGTGGCATGATGGGGGGAAATGGTTTCTATACGGCGTGGAGTGTCATCATGCTAAACGCTTTAATTGGAAATCTAAACCTGAAAGGGGGAGTATCTGTCGGTGGAGGTAAATTTAATGGTGCGATAGATGGCCCTCGTTACAACATGGATAGTTTTAAAGGCAAAATTAAGCCTAAAGGAATGGTGCTATCGCGCAGTAAAGCGGCTTATGAACAATCTGATGAATACCGTGAACGGATCGCGAAAGGGGAGTCTCCTTATCCTGCTAAAGCGCCGTGGTATCCGTTTGCCGCAGGGCAATTAACAGAGCAACTGGGGTCGGCATTAGCGGGTTATCCTTATTCATTAAAAGCATGGATAACCAATATGACGAACCCGCTATACGGTATTGCAGGTATTCGCCAAGTTATGGAAGCGCGTCTTAAAGATCCACAGCATCTACCATTGATTATTGGTATCGATGCTTTTATGAATGAGACCACTGCACTGGCGGACTATATTGTGCCTGATACGCATAACTTTGAAAGTTGGGGATTTAGTGCGCCGTGGTCTGGTGTACAAGTCAAAGCCAGTACGGCACGTTGGCCGATTGTAGAGCCTCGTGTGGCGAAAACAGCCGATGGTCAACCTATATCAATGGAAACTTTCTGTATTGCGGTTGCTAAAGCATTAGACTTACCCGGCTTTGGTGAAAATGCGCTAGAAGATAAAGATGGGCATTTCCACGCAATTAATAGTGCTGAAGATTATTATCTGCGTGTAGCGGCTAATATTGCCTTTATGGGCGAGCAGCCTGTAGCACCTGCCAGCCATGAAGATATTTTATTAAGTGGTGTCGATCGTATTCTTCCTGCTATTACTGCCACTTTAAAAGAAGAAGAAGTTCTAAGGGTGGCGAATATTTATACTCGTGGTGGTCGTTTTGCCCCTTATGATAAAGCATGGAATGGTGATGCGACAGGCCCGCAATGGAAGAAACCATTACAGATCTGGAATGAAAATGTAGCGAAGAATCATCATGCTATTACCGGTGAGCGATATAGTGGTTGCCCAACTTATTATCCACCGCGTTTATCTGACGGTAGCGATATACATCAACATTTTCCACAAGAGCAATGGCCATTAAAACTGATGTCCTTTAAATCTCATGTGGTAAGTAGCTCAACGGGCATGATCCAACGTTTAAGAATGGTAAAACCAAGCAATTTAGTCGCGATTAATCCGCTAGATGGTGAAAAATGGGGGATCAAGCATGGTGATAAAGTGCGCATAGTGACCCCTGGTGGAGAGGTTGAGGCTGAAATTAGTTTATTAGAGGGGGTTATGCCTGGAGTGTTAGCGATTGAACATGGTTATGGACATAAAGAGCTAGGCTCACGTCAACACTATTTAGATGGGCAACCATTAGCTATGGATAAAGCAATAGGTAGTGGTATTAACTTAAACGACTTAGGCTTTGCTGATCCAACACGAGAAATAACGAATACTTGGTTAGATTGGGTTTCTGGTGCCTCTGTACGTCAAGGATTACCGGCAAAGATTGAGCGTATCGCCTAATAGTATGTAGCAATAGTGTCTTTTTGTTGTTGATGACTCTATTGGTGCTCACTTCACTCTAGGAGTGCTGTAAGAGTGAAGTGAGTCATGCTATGACATATTGTGCTTATTAATATGTTTAGTGTCATATTGAATATGAAGAAGATTTTTTATGTTATAAAACGTTGCTCTTAGGTGATTAAATATTTTTAATTTTTGATATGTTCACCCATATTTATAATCCTATTATAGAGTTCAATGTTAAGTAATAGGAGTTTGTTATTTCCTCAATTAATTAAACTATTAGCTTCATAATTTCATTCCAT
>NZ_CAWPAV010000002.1:0-3287 GCF_963885725.1 Proteus sp. G4380 | reverse complement strand
TTTTTTGAAATAATTTATTCCTTAATATCACTGCAGATAAAATTCCATTAAATATCAATATATAGCATAATAAAAATTTTTTATCCCATTGATAAATAATCATAAAATTAATGTTAATAAAAATAAACAACCAATAAACACTCAACAACTATGGTCAATCAAACGGAATAAATAATTCCTTGTCACAGCTACGATTAAAATTAAAGATAAAATAATCAAGAAATACACAAAACAACACTTTAATCATACTTAATATTATTAATAGATAATCATCAACAACGGTAATAAATAATTATGTGTAATGTGTGATTAAATAACATATTTGGGTATAATAATAATCGTAGAAAATGACTCAACATAGCTAAATTAGCTAATTAAACGCAATACAACAAAACAAGAGACTAACTAAACTAAAAAAAATATTATTTACAACAATAAAAAGAAATTAAATCATTTATTTTAGCCTATATTTATTCAATCCAAATCAATGGAATACACATGGCGGTTAATATCCCCATTATAATATTAAATGAGAACCATGCTCGTCTGCTTTGTAAAAAACGACTGATAAATGTTCCACCTAAAATCCATACCATACCAGCGATAAAATTAACCAACAACATCACAACACTAATCACACCAATCGATCCCAAATAACCATCACCGGCTAAACTAAAACTTCCTACGGCGCCTAGCCCCATCATCCAAGCTTTTGGATTTAAAAATTGCAATAATCCACCTTGAAACGCCGTCACTGTTTGGGGCACTTTACTTGAAATATCTAATCGTTGATAAGAAGCGGTTGCTGTTTTCCAAGCTAACCAACAAAGATAAATGCTACCAATAATCTTTAAACCGATATGCAATGCAGGATAAATAATCAATAATGTCGCAATACCAAACGCAGAGCTAAGTAATACACATTGCATTCCGACGATAATGCCTGCCATCAACGTTAAAGAGCGTTTTAAACCAACATGAGCCCCCGAAGAGGTTAATAGTAAATTATTAGGTCCGGGCGTAATGGCTGCAATAAAAAGGAAAACGCTCAACGAAACAACTAGGCTATTTGTCATAGTGAAATGCTCAAAGATGTGACAGATGTTTTATTTTCACCGAAAATAGCAGTATGTTATTTAGCAAACAAGCATTAATTCATTTTAATAAACGGAACTATGTCTCAATATTTTGATCCAATACCTTGGGCTAAGAATCCCCATTTACAGACACTTTTGCCTCGAATAGTGCGAAGAACGCCGCTATTAACGCCTTATTGGCAACGGCTTAATTTGCCTGATAATGATTTTGTCGACTTAGCATGGAGTGAAGAACCCAAAACAGCGCAACATAAGCCCCGTTTGGTTATCTTTCATGGTTTGGAAGGTAACTTTAATAGCCCTTATGTTCATGGCATGCTAGCCGCGGCGAAAGCGCGAGGATGGCTAGGTGTTGTCATGCATTTTCGAGGCTGCAGTGGCGAACCCAATCGGCAAAAACGCATTTATCATTCTGGTGAAACAGAAGATGCCCGCTATTTTCTGAATTGGTTAAAAGAGCAATTTGGCGAACAACCAACCGCAGCGGTAGGTTACTCTTTAGGAGGCAATATGCTGGCCTATTATCTTGCCGAAAGTGGTGAAAATGCGGTATTAGATGCTGCTGTTATAGTGTCAGCACCTTTGATGTTAGAACCTTGCTCAACCAAAATAGAGCGAGGATTTTCGCGCTTCTATCAATGGTATTTACTGAAAGGGTTAAAACGCAATGCGACTCGCAAATTGATCCGCTATCCCCAATCGTTACCTATTAGTCTATTAACCATTAAATCCATTAAAAAGTTACGTCAATTTGATGATCTGATCACGGCAAAAATTCACGGTTTCAAAGACGCCCTTGATTATTATCGTCAATGTAGCGCTCTCCCTTTACTCAATCAGATCAAAAAAAATACACTTATCATTCACGCCAAAGATGATCCCTTTATGTCTACAGAAGTGATACCTGATATCACAACATTACCCAAAAATATTGAATACCAATTAACAGAATTTGGTGGGCATGTAGGTTTTGTTAGTGGAAAACTCTCTAAGCCTGTAATGTGGCTTGAAAAACGTATCCCCGACTGGCTATCGACCTATTTGGAGAAAGTAAAATGATCATCCCTTGGCAAGAACTATCAACCGAAGCGCTAGATAACTTGATTGAAAGTTTCGTTTTACGAGAAGGGACTGATTATGGTATGCAAGAGAAAACGCTTGAACAGAAAGTTGCCGACGTAAAAAAACAACTCGTCTCGGGTGAGGCCGTGTTAGTGTGGTCTGAGCTTCATGAAAGCGTCAACATTATGCCAGCTGCACAGTTTCGCCCTGATTGATCTTACCTAAGTTGGCACTATCACATCACATTTAACAATAAGGTATAGCCCTTATTTTGAAAAGGAACATGATATGTCAATCAAACACCCTATTATTGCTGTTACTGGTTCAAGTGGTGCAGGTACTACTACAACCAGCCAAGCTTTTCGTAAAATATTTCAGCAACTCAACGCCCATGCAGCCTCTATTGAAGGGGATAGTTTTCACCGTTATACACGCCCTGAAATGGATATGGCCATTAGAAAAGCGAAAGAACAAGGACGGCATATCAGCTATTTTGGCCCTGAAGCCAATGACTTTAATTTATTAAGTTCAACCCTAAGTCACTATAGCCAAACAGGGCAAGGGCAATTTCGCAAATATCTTCATTCTTATGATGAAGCAACCCCTTATAACCAATTACCCGGGACATTTACACCTTGGGAAGCATTGCCAGAAAAAACAGATATTTTATTTTATGAGGGATTGCATGGTGGAGTCGTTACCGATCAACATAATGTCGCTCAACACGTTGACCTATTAGTCGGTGTTGTGCCTATTGTTAACCTTGAATGGATACAAAAATTAATTAGAGACACCACAGAGCGCGGGCACTCTCAAGAAGCGGTGAGAGATTCTGTGGTACGTTCGATGGATGATTATATCAGTTACATCATTCCACAGTTTTCTCGCACTCATATCAATTTCCAACGCGTTCCTACGGTGGATACCTCTAATCCCTTCTCAGCTAAAGCTATTCCAACACTGGATGAAAGTTTTATTGTTATTCGCTTTCGTGGCTTAACCGATATCGATTTCCCCTATCTATTGGCAATGTTGCATGGTTCATTTATGTCGACTATCAATACTATTGTTGTTCCAGGAGGGAAATTAGGCTTAGCGATGGAATTAATCATGGCACCACTGGTGAAG
>NZ_CAWPAV010000001.1:0-8829 GCF_963885725.1 Proteus sp. G4380 | reverse complement strand
TAGGTTGCTTTTTACTTTATAAATCAGGTAGGTTGAAAGGCAGACAAATTCTAAATACTGGTTAATTATTTATAACGGGTATTTTTATTCGCTAGGAAAACATTATGTATAGCATTCAATTAAACCACCATCATCACCATCATCCTGACTAGTCTTTCAGGCGATGAGTGCTGGAAGACGTTTAGGTAACGCTTCCGGTGGTCTGAGTGCAGACAATAAAATAAAAACCCCGGAAGGCAACTTCCGGGGTTTTTTTATAGCTAAATTTCATAACAAGAATACGGACAAAGATAGGGTAACATTATGTTAGATAAAGCAAGATTACGAATTGCCATGCAAAAATCAGGTCGTTTAAGTGATGATTCACGAGCACTTTTAGCGCGTTGTGGCATTAAAATAAACTTAAACCAACAACGCCTTATCGCTTATGCGGAAAATATGCCTATCGATATTTTACGTGTCAGAGATGATGATATCCCCGGTTTAGTGATGGACGGAGTGGTTGATTTAGGCATTATTGGTGAAAACGTATTAGAAGAAGAATTACTAAAACGCCGAGCACAAGGAGAAAATCCAAGTTATATCACACTACGTCGTCTTGATTTTGGTGCTTGCCGTTTATCTCTTGCTGCACCGGTTGATTTTGATTATCAAGGGGTTGAGTGCCTCAATAATACCCGTATTGCCACCTCTTACCCTAATCTATTAAAACGTTATTTAGACCAAAAAGGGATCACCTTTAAATCTTGCTTATTAAATGGCTCCGTTGAAGTCGCACCTCGAGCCGGTCTGGCTGATTCTATTTGTGATTTAGTTTCTACTGGCGCCACATTAGAAGCCAATGGATTAAAAGAAGTAGAAGTTATTTATCGTTCTAAAGCTTGTTTAATTCAACGTGACGGTGAAATGGACGCAACAAAACAAGCCCTTATCGATCGCTTAATGACGCGTATTCAAGGTGTTATTCAAGCGCGCGAGTCAAAATACATTATGTTACACGCGCCAAGTGATTGCCTTGAAGATGTTATCGCCCTATTACCGGGTGCTGAGCGCCCGACCATCCTTCCTTTAGCGGGTGATCAAAATCGAGTAGCAATGCACATGGTCAGCAGTGAAACCCTCTTTTGGGAAACGATGGAAAAACTAAAAGCATTAGGGGCAAGTTCAATTCTTGTTTTACCAATAGAAAAAATGATGGAATAAGGTGAGATGATGAAAACGGCGTTTAATACATTAAATTTCTGGGATAAATGCACCCAACAGCAACAACAACAGCTACTCACTCGCCCAGCGATATCCGCATCAGCGTCTATTACAGAGCAAGTTGCTACGATTATTTCTCAGGTACGCAACGATGGGGATAAAGCCCTTAAGGCACTGAGTCAAAAATATGATAAAGCGGCTCCCGATAGCGTATTGGTGACAAAAACACAGATTGACGCGGCTTGTGCAAGGCTCAATAACGAAATCAAACAAGCAATAGCGCAAGCCATGAGCAATATACGCCGTTTTCATGAAGCGCAAATTCCTAAAACCATTGAGGTAGAAACGCAACCTGGTGTATTTTGCCAACAAGTCAGTCGCCCTATTGATGCAGTAGGACTTTATATTCCCGGAGGATCAGCGCCTTTACTCTCAACTGTGATGATGTTGGGGCTACCGGCCCGTATTGCCGGTTGTCGCAAAATAATTTTATGCTCTCCGCCACCGATTGCTGATGAAATTTTGTATATTGCGCAACAAATTGGTATTGATGAAATATTCCAAGTCGGTGGTGCTCAAGCCATTGCTGCGATGGCTTTTGGTACAGAGTCTATCCCAAAGGTAGATAAAATTTTCGGCCCGGGAAATGCCTATGTGACAGAAGCAAAACGCCAAGTCAGCCAATCGCTACAAGGTGCAGCTATTGATATGCCAGCTGGCCCTTCGGAAGTATTAGTGATTGCTGATGCCGATGCTGATCCTGCCTTTATTGCCGCTGATTTACTATCACAAGCAGAGCACGGCCCTGACTCACAAGTGGTGCTATTAACCCCAGACGAAGCCCTTGCCAAAGCGGTCATTAGCGAGACGCAAACCCAATTAACACAATTAACTCGCGCAGAAATAGCACAACAAGCCTTAGCCGAAAGTCGTGTCATTATCACCCGTGATCTCAACCAATGTATTGAAATCAGTAATCGCTATGGGCCTGAACACTTAATTATTCAGACTAATGATGCAGACTCACTTGTTGATAGCATTACTAGCGCCGGCTCAGTGTTCTTAGGGGCTTGGTCTCCTGAATCAGCGGGAGATTACGCTTCTGGCACCAATCACGTACTACCTACATACGGTTATACCGCCACCTATTCGAGTTTAGGCTTAGCCGATTTTATGAAACGTATGACCGTACAAAAACTGACTGCTCAAGGTTTGGCTGATTTAGCCAATACCATTGAAATATTAGCGCAAGCAGAGCAATTAACTGCACATAAAAATGCCGTCACACTTCGCGTTAACGCCTTGGCTCAAGGAGATAACTAGCCATGAACACGCCCTTTGATATTACCCTATTAGCCAGAAAAAATGTTCGCCAGTTAACCCCTTATCAATCAGCGAGACGTTTAGGTGGAAATGGCTCGGTTTGGTTAAATGCCAATGAATACCCTACCGCTCCTGACTTTACGTTTAATGAAAAAAATTTAAACCGCTACCCTGAGTGTCAGCCGGTTAACGTAATTAATCGCTATGCAGCATATGCAGGCGTTCAACCTGAGCAAGTGTTAGTTAGCCGAGGTGCCGATGAAGCGATAGAACTACTGATCCGTGCTTTTTGTGAGCCTGGTAAAGATGCTGTTCTCTATTGTCCACCCACTTATGGTATGTACAGCGTCAGTGCGGAAACCTTTGGTGTAGAACAGCGTGTTGTCCCTGCTCTTGCTGATTGGGAGCCTGATGTCAAAGCCATTGCATCACAACTTGATAATGTAAAACTTATCTACCTATGCAGTCCCAATAACCCAACGGGCAATATCGTTGAGCCTTCACTGATCCGCGAAGTATTAGCATTAGCAAAAGATAAAGCCATTGTGGCTATTGACGAAGCTTATATTGAGTTTTGTCCTCAAGCATCACTAGTCACTTGGTTAAAAGAGTATCCGAATTTAGTCATTTTGCGAACTCTCTCTAAAGCTTTTGCATTAGCGGGACTGCGTTGTGGCTTTGCACTTGCCAATTCACCTGTTATTGAATTATTACTTAAGGTGATCGCCCCTTACCCACTTTCTACCCCGGTTGCTGATATTGCGGCACAAGCATTAACTGACCAAGGTATAGAAGCGATGAAACAACGGGTAACGGAAATTGTACGCAATAGAACATATTTAGCGGATGCACTAAAAAATTTACCCAATGTTGAACAGGTTTATTGTAGTGAAACCAACTATATTTTAGTGAAATTCACTGATGCTGATTGTGTTTTCCGCAGTTTATGGGATCAAGGGATTATTTTACGCGATCAACAGCGTCAATATGGGCTGGCAGGTTGTTTACGCATCTCTATCGGTACACGTCAAGAGTGTGATAGCGTGATAACCGCTATAAAAAATAGACAAACGGCAAACGTATAAACATCACTAATGATAACAATAAAAAATCACCACTGAGGGATCTCAACCATGAGCCAGAAAATTCTTTTTATCGATCGTGATGGAACTTTGATCACAGAGCCACCAACCGATCACCAAGTTGATAGTCTCAATAAGCTTGCCTTTGAAAATGGCGTTATTCCCGCATTACTCAACTTACAACAGGCGGGCTATAAGCTTATTATGATCACCAATCAAGATGGACTTGGTACAGACAGTTTTCCACAAGCGGACTTTGAACCCCCTCATAATCTCATGATGCAGATTTTTTCTTCACAAGGTATTGTTTTTGATGAAGTATTAATCTGCCCTCATAAACCTGAAGACAACTGTCCTTGTCGTAAACCTGAAACAGGGTTAGTCACCCAATATCTGGTTGAAAGTGCTCTTGATAAAACCAATAGCTATGTGATTGGTGATAGACAAACCGATCTACAATTAGCTGAAAATATGGGGATCAACGGATTACGTTATAACGCCAATGAATTAAGCTGGTCAGCTATCAGTGAATTGCTGACGAAAAAAGATCGCTACTCCCACGTTGAACGTAAAACCAAAGAGACACAAATTGCCATTGATATCTGGCTTGATCGTGAAGGCGAGAGCCAAATTAGCACTGGAGTTGGTTTTTTTGATCATATGCTAGATCAAATTGCCACCCACGGTGGCTTTCGTATGAATATCAATGTACAAGGGGATTTAGTCATTGACGATCACCACACCGTTGAAGATACAGGCCTTGCACTCGGCGAAGCACTGCGAGAAGCATTAGGTAATAAACGCGGCATTGCACGTTTTGGTTTTACTTTGCCTATGGATGAGTGCCTAGCAAGTTGTGCGCTAGATATTTCTGGACGCCCTCACCTTGAATATAAAGCAGAATTTAAATATCAGCGCGTTGGTGATTTAAGCACAGAGATGATTGAGCACTTTTTCCGCTCTCTCTCTTACACTATGGGCTGCACTCTACACTTAAAATCAAAAGGCAAAAACGATCACCACAAAGCAGAAAGTCTGTTTAAAGTATTTGGTCGTACCTTACGCCAAGCTATTCGTGTTGAAGGAAATACCTTACCCAGTTCAAAAGGTGTGCTGTGATGAAAGTCGTCATTCTTGATACAGGTTGTGCTAATTTAGCCTCGGTTGCATACGCCGTACAAAGGCTAGGTTACGATCCGATTATTTCTTATGAAAAAAATATCGTGTTATCTGCTGATAAACTGTTTCTACCCGGGGTGGGAACAGCTAGTGCCGCTATGGAACAACTAAAAGCCCGTGAACTTATCCCTTTAATTAAAGCGTTAACCCAGCCCGTATTAGGCATTTGCTTAGGGATGCAAATTTTGGCCTCTCTGAGTGAAGAAGGTCACAATATCCCTCTATTAGGATTAGTTGACGGTAATATCAATAAACTTGATACCAAAGGATTACCCTTACCGCATATGGGTTGGGATCAGGTATTAGCAAAACCCGCTCACCCTCTATTTCGCAATATTGACAGCGACGCTTGGTTCTATTTTGTTCACAGCTATGGTTTAGGGCTCAATGACTCAACCATAGCCGAAACAGAATATGGTTCACGCTTTAGCAGTGCCATTCAGAAAGATAATTTCTATGGGGTGCAATTTCACCCTGAACGCTCAGGAAAAGCGGGTGCTCAACTGATTAAGAATTTTTTGGAGATGTAACGCGTTATGATTATTCCGGCATTAGATTTAATTGATGGCAAAGTCGTTCGTCTTCATCAAGGTGATTATAATAAACAACGTGATTATGATGATGATCCGATCCGCCGCTACCAACAATATCAACAAGACGGAGCAAAATTATTGCATCTCGTCGACTTAACTGGCGCGAAAGATCCACTTGCACGGCAGATCCCACTATTAAAACAGCTAGTTGCCTGTGTTAACGTTCCTGTGCAAGTTGGTGGTGGTATTCGTAGCGAAGAAGATGTGAAGTCACTATTAGCCGCAGGAGCAAGTCGGGTTGTGATTGGCTCTACAGCGGTGAGCCAGCCCGAATTAGTCAAAACATGGTTTGAGCGTTATGGTGCTGATGCGATTGTACTCGCCCTTGATGTTCGTATCGACGAACAAGGTAAAAAATGGGTGGCGGTAAGTGGCTGGCAAGAAAACTCCCCCTATACACTAGAAGAGATCATCGCACTTTATCAACCTGTAGGATTAAAGCATGTATTGTGCACCGATATTTCTCGTGATGGCACCTTAGCCGGTTCTAACGTCGAACTGTATAAAGAAATTAGCCAGCGTTTCCCTGATATTTTATTCCAAGCTTCAGGCGGTATTGGTGATTTACAGGATATTGCAGCACTTCCTGGATCGGGTGTTGCGGGCATTATTGTTGGCAGAGCACTATTAGAAGGCAAATTCACATTACAAGAGGCGATATCATGTTGGCAAAACGCATAATTCCTTGTCTTGATGTTCGTGATGGACAGGTTGTTAAAGGTGTGCAATTTCGTAACCATGAAATTATTGGTGATATTGTTCCCTTAGCAGAACGCTACGCGAAAGAAGGTGCCGACGAGCTGGTCTTTTATGATATAACCGCCTCTTCTGATGGCCGAGTGGTCGATAAAAGTTGGGTATCGCGGGTAGCCGAAGTGATTGATATTCCATTTTGTGTTGCGGGTGGTATTCGCTCAGTAGAAGATGCCGGGAAAATTCTCTCTTTTGGGGCAGATAAAATCTCAATTAATTCCCCTGCACTTTCTGATCCAACACTGATTTCCCGCCTTGCCGATCGCTACGGTGTGCAGTGTGTAGTTGTGGGAATTGATACATGGTTTGATGAAAAAACTGGGGAATATCTCGTTTATCAATTTACGGGTGATGAAAAACGCACACAACAAACGCCATGGAAAACGCTCGATTGGGTACAAGAAGTACAGCAACGAGGTGCGGGGGAGATAGTGTTAAACATGATGAACCAAGATGGTGTAAGACAAGGCTATGATTTAAAACAACTCGCACTGGTACGCCAAGTCACTCAGGTTCCCATGATAGCTTCTGGCGGTGCAGGTGAAATGTCACACTTTCTGGATGCATTTAAATTAGCCAATGTTGACGGTGCCCTTGCCGCTTCCGTATTCCATAAGCAGATCATTAATATCAACGAATTGAAACAGTATCTCGCAGAAAATGGCGTTAAGGTAAGAATATAATGAATAATACAAAACTCGCCCAATTAGATTGGCAAAAAGTCGATAACCTAATGCCTGTCATTATCCAAAATGCTATTTCTGGTGATGTCTTAATGCTTGGTTATATGGATAAAGCCGCATTAGAAATGACGCTAAACAGTGGCAAGGTCACTTTCTATTCACGAACTAAACAACGTTTATGGACAAAAGGTGAAACATCAGGCAATTTCCTTAAATTAGTGGATATTTATCCTGATTGTGATAACGATACTTTACTTATTTTAGCTCACCCAATCGGGCCTACTTGTCATAATGGGACTGAAAGTTGTTTTGCTCCAGCTAAAAGCCAATGGGGATTTCTTTATGAGCTTGAGAACTTACTGCGCGAGCGTAAAAGCGCCTCGCCAGATAGCTCTTATACGGCACAACTTTATGCCAGCGGAACCAAACGTATCGCACAAAAAGTCGGAGAGGAAGGTGTTGAGACTGCTTTAGCTGCAACTGTTAATGATCGTGAAGAGTTAAAAAATGAAGCTTCTGATTTGCTCTATCATTTAATGGTGCTATTACAAGACCAATCGCTATCTCTATCTGATGTGATTGATTGCTTACAAAAGCGTCATAAAAAAGCGCAATAAAATAAGTGTCAGTCATTAAACTACATGACCACTTAATACTTAATAATATAAAAAACACCTCAAATACGACATTGATATTTGAGGTGTTAATTCTTTGCTTAAATAAGATGTTAACTTATATTAACCCTCTTATTTTTAGCGATTACATTGCTTGGCGGAATATCTCGATAACATCACTTTCACTACCTTGAACAGGGTTAGTGATGGCACATGCATCTTTTAATGCATTTTCAGCTAATGTTTTAAAATCTTCTTCTTTCACGCCTAATTCTTTCAGGCCTGCTGGAATACCGACATCTTTGGCGATTTTGCGGATCTCTTCAATACAAGCTTGCGCACCCTGCTCATCATTCATTGCCGAAACATCAACACCCATAGCTTGCGCTATATCTTTTAAACGACCTGCTGCTGCTTGGATATTATAAGCTTGAACATGAGGCAGTAATACTGCATTACATACACCATGAGGTAAGTTATAAAAACCACCTAATTGGTGAGCCATAGCATGCACATAACCTAAAGAAGCATTATTAAATGCCATACCCGCTAAAAATTGTGCATAAGCCATATTTTCACGTGCTGCTGTATCACCACCGTTTTCAACGACTTTACGTAAAGACTCACTGATCATCGTCACTGCTTTTAACGCACATGCATCAGTAATAGGATTAGCGGCAGTAGAGACATAAGCTTCAACAGCATGGGTTAACGCATCCATACCCGTAGCTGCGGTTAAACCTTTTGGCATACCAATCATTAACTCTGAATCATTTACAGATAAGATTGGTGTTACATTTTTATCAACAATAGCCATTTTAATATGACGCGCAGTATCCGTGATGATACAAAAACGTGTCATTTCAGAAGCAGTACCAGCGGTTGTATTAATTGCAATCAGTGGTAATTGCGGATGCTCAGAGCGATCAACCCCTTCATAATCGGCAATCTTACCACCATTGGCAGCGACTAGTGCGATACCTTTAGCACAGTCATGAGGAGAGCCACCACCTAAAGAGATAACACAGTCACATTGATGCTCTTTTAATAAGGCTAACCCCGCTTCAACATTTTCAACGGTAGGGTTTGGCGCTGTACCATCATAAGTAACGCTAGCAATACCTGATTTCGCCAGTAATTCACTCACTTTATTTACAACACCTAATTGATTTAAAACACTATCAGTAACAATCAGTGCTTTATGAAAGCCAAAGTCTTTCATTGAGTTTATCGCGTCTGCAAGACAACCTGCGCCTAATTTGTTTACTGAAGGGATATAAAATGTTGAACTGGCCATTATTGACTTCCTTTTAGTAATTTAATCTACGTTTTAATATGTTCTATTCTTTTTATTCTTAAATTGATCATTATCAATATAATGAATAAATATTAATTTTTT